>NZ_JBLZFZ010000010.1:0-161599 GCF_050753385.1 Pantanalinema rosaneae CENA516 | reverse complement strand
AGATGTGTATAAGAGACAGAGATGGGGCTTGGGGGCAGGGGCAGGACGATCGCTAGCTGTAGCCGCTGTATTGACTACACGGGAATAGGTTCCTGGGGTAAATTCCTGGCTCCACTCAAGTTCCTGCTGCTGACTATCCGCTTCGATCCGGATCTGGCGAATTAAAGGCGAATTGAGGCGAGAGATTTCACGATCGATTAATACCAGAGCCGTTTGTAGATCGGGATCGAGGGGGCAGTGCAAAGCAATATGCAGCCAACCATCTTCTAAGCTGACCTGGGTGGTCATTTGCTTATGTAGAAGTGCCTGATTTAGCAGGGTTTCGATCGCGTTGGGATTGCCCTGCTTTGCCTGTTGTCGCCACCCACCGGACTGACTCATGCTGCCCTACCTTAATTTCATTGATGGCATTTCTCGATCGTGAGCCATGGATCACCGCATACCTGATAGCATAACCGTCCTGTTTGGCGATCACGCTGAATTTAATTTCTATCTGACGCTACTGTTCAGCCAGACAAAAATATGGTTAACTTTCGTTCTGCTTACTTACTAAATTCATGCTGCAACCGATCGTTCTGCTCTTGATTTCCAATATCTTCATGACTTTCGCCTGGTATGGACATTTGAAGGATTTGAAAACGGCACCGATCTGGATTGTGATTGGGATCAGTTGGGCGATCGCGTTTCTGGAATATTGTTTTCAAGTCCCTGCCAATCGGCTTGGTGTGCAATACTTCAACCTGCCTCAACTAAAAGTGTTACAGGAAATTATCACAATGATTGTGTTTGCTGGATTCAGCGTTGCCTACATGAAAGTGCCTGTGACTCGGAATTATTTCTTGGCAGCGATGTTGCTGGCAGGGGCGGCTTACCTGATTTTTAGTGAGAAATCCTCTTCATAGTCTGAATTAGTTGCCATCACCTACTCCCCATTCAAATCGCATAGCGACGATCGCATCGATCACACTAGACACCGATACTGGAGCATCATTGGCTAACAATTCATTTGCTAAAATGTGTCGCGCTGCTGCCAGATCGTTAGAGCCTGCGGCATCACTGGTATGAAACACCAGGCGATCGATGTGGCTTAACCGAGCGGCAAGCAGTTGGAGCAATGCCATCAGCACCCGATTACCGCCGAAAGCTCCACAGCCCCAAAAGCCCGTGTGAATCACTACCGTGGGGGGAGTTGGGCTGGCTAACTGCGATTCCTGCCGAGCGGCGGTAAATCCGGTCAAGGCGGTAGTCAGGATATAGGTGATCTGGTGGCGGCGGTAAAGTCCAAAGCCGTTGGCTGGCGCTGCGATCGCTAGAATATTGCTAATGGTTGGTGGCTGTAAGGGTGTGGTTGCCCGTTGAATTGCCTCAGTGCTGGCTCTGGCAAAATGATTGCCGTACAGGCCCGATGGTCGCCCTTGGGCAGGATTGCGATCGGTGGCGATCGCACAACGACGCTCGACTCCCCGGACTAAAATTGGTGTTGGTTGTTCGTCCTCTACCGTCCAGGTAGGGATATTGGCTGCTAATAAGGCTTCGCGTAAAGCTCCCAACGCTGGATGTTCTGCCACTTGCATTTCATCTTGGGCAAACAAGCCGCCACCGTAGAAGGCGAATAGATCGGAATGGGCGAAATTTAAATACCAGGCGATCGTCGTTGGGTCAGTAGACGGCTCATAGGCAAAGTAGCCTGACCGGGTCTCAAATGCAGTTTGGTGCTGCTCTGGAATGAATTCTTGCGGCAAGGGTAGCGATCGCCAGCGTGAGAACACTAACTCACCGGAATAGCGGGTGCCGGGCGGACAAGCAATCTGATAAACCATCTGCTTATTGGCATGGTGCAACTGAGGAGGATACACTGCCATCAAGCGGGACAATTCAAACGAATGCCGACAAATTAAGCCCGTGGAATCATCATGCATAACAAGCCATTCCTGTGAGGATCACGTTGAACGGGAGAACGGTTCTAACTTGATATACCCTCTGATATACCCTGATCTGAACTGATTGCCTGATGTATCTCGTGATTAAACCATGCTTTGTAAGCCTGATGCCGTTTGGTTGAGGGTTTGAATGCCCTGTTTGGTTTGACTGATGCCGCTCGCAGTTTCCTGGGCAGCATGATTCAGGGAATTCATCGCAGTCACCACCTGGGAGATGGCGATCGCCTGTTGTTGAGCATTCAAGGTCAATTGTTGACTACTCACAACCACACTTTGGATCTCTGCCATAATCCGATCGAAGGCGGCGGCAGTATTTTGAGCCAGGTCTATGCCGCTTTGCACCGTTGAGGTGCTGTTGGCTGTGGTTTGGGCAGTGGTTTGAATTGCCGTTTGAATGTCCGAGATTAAGGTATCGATCTTGGTGGCGGATAGTTTACTTTGCTGGGCTAGTTTGCGAATTTCAGCTGCCACGATCGCAAAACCCTTACCATGTTCTCCGGCTCGGACTGCTTCTACGGCAGCATTCAATGCCAGCATATTGGTTTGATTGGCTAAATCACTGACTAACGCTGTAATCGTGCCAATTTGATTCGTCTGTGCCTGTAATTGCTGCACCTGTTCAGCGATCGCCATGACAGTTTGTTGTAAGGTACTCATCCCGGCTAAGGTTTGCTCAACGGCCTTCATGCCGGATTCGGATTGAGCCAGGGCTTGTTGGGCGCGGGTATTAGAGGCTTCAGCCTGGGTGGCAGATTGGCGGGAAGAGGCACTCAACTCATCCATCGTGGTGGTGGTTTGATTCACGGAAGTGGCTTGTTGAGCGGCGACCCGTTCCTGTTGGCTAGTTGCAGCGGCAATCTCGGTGGCGGTTTGACTGAGGGCGGCGATCGTTTGGCGTAGGGTGGCAATGATTGAGCGACTGAGGAAGAAGCCGATCAGGGATGCCAGGATTAATGCGACGACTAACAGGACAATAAATACTCCAACCGTATGGCGATAAACGACATCGGCGGTTTGCCGTTCCTGGTGTGCTACGTGTGATTGTAAATCAGTCAGTTGATGCAATTGTCGGGTCAGCGGATCAATGACCTGATAAAGGCGAGTATCTAATTCCGCAATGCGGGACGTATTCCGTTCCTCTAACGCTTGTTTCAACCTCAGGATTTCTGGATTGACTTGGGTCAGTAAGGTTTTAGTTTGATTCACTAATTGTTGTTCTTCAAGGGTTAATTCTGTGTTGAGATAAGCCTGCCAATTTTGTTGAATTGTGGTTTCGGCTGTTTGAATTAGTGCGATCGCCTCAGAGGGTGTTAATAGTTTGCGGTTGGTTTTATGCACCGTATCAATGATAGTAATGGCGTATTGATCGGAGATAGTCTTAAGTTGTTGAAGTGGCACTACCCGATCGTCATAAATCGTACCCACCTGACGATTAATTTGGCTAAATGAATACAGTGAATAGGCACCAACCCCAGCCAAAATTAAGGCAGGGATGGCAAATCCCAGGTACATTTTGGTGCTCAGTTTCATAAGGTTGACTGTTTGTAGGGATCAATATCGGGTCTATTAGTTAGTGCGCCCGGAGGCAGTCACCCGATCGACAGGTTCAGACAATTCTTAAACAATCTCAGAGATTCCTGACATTACAACCAGGCTCGATTTAGCGATCGCTCGACATCCTGCCTAAGGTAGGTTGCACAATTCCCGATCGCAGTGTTAAATTCCTATCTATTAACTTGAGTCAGTCAGCTTAATCTGGGTCGCCTGTAAGCGTGTGAGGTACAGTGCTACCCCGGAACGGAGGAACCAATCTTTGGGGCGAACCGGTTGCTTGGCTAAATCAGGCAGAATCCCAGACCTATTTTTAGTGATGTCTGGCTTCTGACCGATTTACTCAGTACCGGAGGGCATCTCTCAGCCCTAGCCCGTCAGCTAACTCCGTCAGCATTGAGGGAGGACTGGAGAGTCAGCATTTTTCCATGCTCTGACTCCTCAGTGTCTCTTGCCAGTACGGCTCAGTTTGTGTACCTGCTCGTGAGACTGAGGTGCTATATATGCCGATGATGAATCTGGCAGCAGTGTTTGCTGCGATCGCTCAGGCAAGTTGGCATCGAACCAAACTATTTATGGTTCGAGATACAGTGCTGCTGCCTGCTTTGGGTTTCCTGGGAATTCTCCTGCTCTGGTGGGGCGTGGCGCTGTTCCGTCGGGATTTGATGCCAACTCCCTGGGAAGCGTTAGTTAGTAATTTAGACTTTATCCTGAATCCCTTTTACCAGCGGGGCCCGGGGGATTTGGGCGTTGGTTGGTTACTGCTAGCCAGCCTACGCCGGGTTTTAATTGGGTTTGGTTTGGGCGCGATCGTCGCCATTCCGATTGGCTTTCTAGTCGGCATGTCTCGCCCGATCATGCTGGCGTTAAATCCGGTGATTCAAATCTTCAAACCGGTGTCTCCGTTAGCATGGCTGCCGATCGCTCTAGCCATCTTCAACCTGGCCGATCCCTCAGCCA
This sequence comes from Pantanalinema rosaneae CENA516, assembly GCF_050753385.1. Taxonomy (NCBI): domain Bacteria; kingdom Bacillati; phylum Cyanobacteriota; class Cyanophyceae; order Leptolyngbyales; family Leptolyngbyaceae; genus Pantanalinema; species Pantanalinema rosaneae. The sequence goes on along the minus strand of NZ_JBLZFZ010000010.1, from coordinate 157,148 downwards.
TCTTTGTAATCTTCGTAACTTCACTGTGGCCGACGATCATCAACACGGCGTTGGGGGTTTCCAGCGTGTCGCAGGATTTTATCGATGTGGCGAGAGTGCTGGAAATGCCCAAATGGCGGCAGGTAACGAAGATTATTCTGCCCGCCAGCCTGCCCTATATCTTCACCGGATTACGGATCAGTTTAGGCATTGCCTGGTTAGTGATTGTGGCGGTCGAGATGCTGACGGGTGGGATTGGCATTGGTTTCTTTGTCTGGGATGAATGGAGTCGCTTGAACTTAAGTTCTGTGTTTCTAGCGGTCTTCATCATTGGCATCACGGGCTTGCTGCTGGATTTTGCCATGGGGCAATTGCAAGCCTGGGTGACTCACCGCCGTCCCGTCAGTAGTTAAATTTTTCACCACGTACTATGAACACTAATCGTTGGACACGACGAGAGTTTGTGCTGGGCATGGGCGCGACGATCGCGGGGCTAGGAGTATCCTCCTGTACTATCAGTGGCGATCGCTCCGCTAAAGGGCTAACGGATGAAGCGTTGGCGATCAAGCCTGTCGTTAGACGGGAAGACCTGGAAAAACCAGATATTACCGTGGGCTATGTGCCGGTGAATGATTGTGCGCCGTTTGCGATCGCCTGGAAAAAAGGCTTCTTCCGTAAATATGGTTTAAATGTTCAACTGAATCGGGAGGCCAGTTGGGCAACCTCACGGGATGGCGTGATTTTTGGGCGCTTAGATGCGGCTCCCGTGGTTTCCGGGGCGGTCACGAATGCTCGGATTGGGGCGGAAGGGGCACGTCATGCGCCGTTATGTGCCGGGATGACGATTCATCGACATGGCAACGCAATGACCATGAATAAAGCCATGTGGGAGTTTGGTCTGCGACCCTGGTACGAATACAACGGGGACTTAGAAGCGTTCGGGCGGCAGTTCCGTAACTTCTTTGAGAGTCAACCGCCAGAAAATCGCGTTTGGGCGGTGGTTCTGAGTTCATCAATTTACGAATATTTTATTCGTTACCTGGCAGCAGCAGCAGGAGTTGAACCGGATAAGGAATTCCGGATCATCATCGTGCCCCCGCCCCAAATGGTGACCAATGTGCGGATCGGAGCCATGCAGGGCTACATGGTGGCAGAACCCTGGAATACTCGCGCGATTCAAGGCAATGCTGGCGTTGGGTTTACCTTTGCTCAAGGCAAGGAAATTTGGTTAGGGCATCCCGATCGCTTGCTGGGTGTGATGGAGGACTTCATCGAACAAAATCCCAAAACTTACCGCTCCTTACTCAAAGCCATGATTGAAGCTTGCCAGTATTGCAGCCAACCGGAAAACCGGGCGGAAGTTGCCGAACTGATTACCGATCGCTCGTTTACCGGAGCCAAACCTAAAACGGGGGCTGTGGATAAATTCACGCGGCCTGCCATTGTCGGGGATTACAACTACGGTGGGTTTGATGGTAAAGACCGGACTGTGTCCTCGCCGGATACAACGCTGTTCTTTGACCTGCCACCGAATATTCCCCAAGCACCGGGAGAAAACTCGACCTTTATGTGGCGCTCTAAGAGTCTGTGGCTGATGACTCAAGCGGCTCGCTGGGGACAAATTAAAGTATTTCCCAAAGATGCCGATGCTCTAGCGACAAAAGCTTGGAGAACCGATATCTACCGGGAAGTGGCGGCTGAAATGGGGATTCCTTGTCCCCAGGAGGATTACAAAGTCGAACCGCCAGAGGCGTTTATCGACAAGAAAGGGTTTGATCCGAGTGACCCTATGGGTTATTTGAATAGCTTCGAGATCCGCGCCGATCGCCCGACCCGGATTTATCTCAGTTAATCCATAGATTCATTGTTCACTACTGACTCAACCAGGAGGCATGATGGTTAAATCTACCCTACAAACGAACGGCATCCACGGCGATCGCTCAACTCCAACCGAATTTTTAGTGATTGAAAACCTGACCAAGGCCTATCGCAATCCGGATGGGAGTGAGTTCGTGGTATTGGATAATATCAGTCTCACCGTCCAGGAAAATGAGTTTGTCTCCTTAATTGGTCACTCGGGCTGTGGCAAATCGACCTTGCTGAAAATGGTCGCCGGGTTAGAACGTCCGACCTCAGGGTTACTGACTCTAGAAGGAAAGGCAATTCGCAAACCGGGTGCTGAACGGATGATGGTGTTCCAGCATTACTCTTTACTACCCTGGCTGACGGTGCGGGAGAACATTCGTTTAGCTGTGGATGAAGTCTTGGATCGAGCTTCCCATGCCGAAAAATCCCAAATTGTCAATGAACACCTGGCAATGGTGAATTTGACCGCCGCCGCCAATAAATACCCGGATGAAATCTCGGGTGGGATGAAGCAACGGGTGGGGATTGCCCGAGCCTTGGCGATTCGTCCCAAAATGTTGCTGATGGATGAACCATTTGGGGCGTTGGATGCTCTGACACGCGGTAAGTTACAGCGAGAAGTGTTGAATATTTGGGAGAACAATCGGCAGGCGGTGATGATGGTGACGCATGATGTGGATGAGGCATTATATATGTCCGATCGCATCGTCATGTTGACGAATGGGCCCCATGCCCAGATTGGCGAAATTCTGGAAGTGCCGTTTCCCCATCCCCGCGATCGGGCAGCACTACGAGAAGATCCCCTGTACTACGAACTGCGGAACCATGTTTTAAACTTCCTGGATCAGCATTTTGGCGACTGATCTTCCTATCTTGCGGGGACTGACGATCGGGAATCTTTTCCCTTACAGTTGGATCTATCAAGGTTCAACTGTTCCGTTGGTTATGCACCTGAGATTCTCGCAAGACCTGGCAGCATTGCTGAAGCGTCTGGCAGAACATCCTTTAACCCTGCATGATATTTTGACCGAAACCTCCGAACGCGGATTCAGTCTGGTGATTGGGTTATTGGTGTTGCCGTTTCTGTTACCGATGCCGCCCGGATTAGCCGGCCCTCTGGGATTCGCTTGCCTGATTTTGGCATTGCAAATGGCAGTGGGGCGGCGATCGCCCTGGTTGCCTCGGACGATCGCTCAGTTGCGGTTCCCCACCTGGTTAGTGCACAGCCTGCTGAAGCAATTACAAACCCTGTCCAAATTGTTAGAAAAAATTACCCGTCCCCGGATGCGGCGGCTTGCTACCAGCCCCCATGCCTGGAAACTCAATGGTCTTTGTATTGCCTGGTTAGCCTTTCTGTTGATGTTGCCGATTCCTTTCACCAACCCCATTCCCACCGCAGGCATCCTGTTAATTGCGATCGCCACTCTGGAAGCGGATGGTCTATTAATGTGTATCGGCTATGGCTTTACGATCGCCGTTACCCTCGCCATCTGTGGCATTACCTATGCTCTCTGGCTCTCGCCCACGATGTTACAGCAAATCTTCAGCTAAAAACTTACTTTTCCCTATCCCCTCATCTTCCCCAACTGACTACTCACGGCAGTACCACTACTTCCCCCTCCCGCTCCTGCCAGCTATGTTGAAACCATTCCGCGATATAAGGACGCACGATAAATTTAGGTGGATTGCCCGATCGCACATCAATTCTGAGAAATGAGTAGGGGCGACGTTTGCGGGAACCCTGCCCACTTCGACCCAGGAATAAACGCGATTCTGCCACCACACGATCGCCATCCGGGAACGGCTCAGTTAATTGCGGACCCTCCTGACGCTGTCGCCGCAGACTATAGCCACTGCCCCCACAGACAATCCAGTTGGTGTGGGAGTCGGCATGACCGGTATCGAAGGTTCGCAAATACTCTAAACAATGGGCATGTCCGGCTAAGACGAGATCTACGATCGGGCGACCCTGGGTGAGTTCTCCGACCTCTTGGGCAACGGCATTCAAGACCTGTCGCAGCCGATCGCGAATGATCAGGGTTTGGGCTTGGTGCCACTTGGTGGCTTCAGTGACATAGGGAGGATGGTGGAAAAATAGCACACGTCCCCGAACCGCTTCAGATTGCCAGGACTCAATTAAGCGTTGCTGTAACCAGTCCAGTTGTGCCTCATCTGTCACCGTATTTTCGTTTGCCTGCAACTGCTGATCAATATCCCGAATGATTTCTGCCAGTTGTTCCACCTTAGCTTGTAAGTCGTCTAAGTGTTCTGCATCTTCGGGATGCTCAGGGTGCAGCCGAGCGGCTTGATCTAAAATATGGCGCTGGTCTTGTTCTAACTCCATGCGCTTCTGCCGCAGTTGTTCGCGCGATCGTTCCCCTTCCGGCGTACTAGGTAAGGGATTTGGAGCATTAAAGGTATTGGAATCCAGAGCAAAAAAATCAATGCCACTGTATCGAAAGCTGTAATAGCGATTTGGCAATCGGGTAAATTGTCCAGGCTGATACCGCAGGCAGCGGCGATCGCCCAGCGTGGCGGTGTAATGCTGATCTAAATGTCGTTCTAGCTCAACGTTGTTACCAAAGTGCTTTAAGTAGTCCAAAAAGGCATTGGCATAGGCATCCCCCTGATAGGAACCATGCCAACCGACATCAAAATCCAGCCGCGATCGCAACAGATACCGCAGGGGTAGGGCAGCCTGGGCTAACCAGCCATACAGTCGGGGTAGATCGTAATAGTCATGGTTGCCTGGTACCAGGAAGAAGGGGAAGTTAAACACCATCTGGTCATAGGCAATCTGGTTTGGTCGATCGCCGTTGACCAGAAATTCCCGATAGGGCTGAATGAAGTTTTTCGGGTAATACTCACTGGAACCCACCAGATAAATGACATCGCCGGTATGCAGCACAAAGCGACATTGATCCCGATGGGTCAGCATTTGTTCAGCGATGCGCCGTTGGGGATTGTAACGGCGATGGGATCCGGCACCACTATCTCCAATCACCAGAAACGAAAATTCGGACGGTTCATCCTGTTGATCATCAAGATATAGGCGGGTTTGATCGATATTCCGTTTAAGGATGAATGGATCACGCCAACGCACCCGTTGTGCCATCTTCTGAATCTTGGTGGCGATCGCAGGATCGGTGACAAATTGCATATCCCGTTATTCCTTCACAGTCCAGTGTCCGATTCGTAAGTAATCTGATTCGAGCTATAGGCGGGTGGCTCCACGTGAATCGTAACTCGGGTTGGGCTGTAGCGCTCCTCTAATTTGGCTTCTACCTCTTCGGTAATGCGGTGGGCAACTTCGACATCAGTGGCACTGACAATTAAATGCATTTCAATAAATGTTTGGCGACCAACGACCCCTCGGGAGGCAATGCTGTGACAGTTCAACACGCCCGGAACCTGCATGGCAATATCATGAACGGCTTCGGGCGCGATCGCCATTTCATCCACTAACCAGGGCAAATTCTCACGAATGACTGCCCAACCACTCCAAAATACTAATAATGCCACCGGAAAGGCTAACACAACATCTAACCATTGCCAGTTGAATGTCCAAATCCCGATCAGTCCAGCTAATACACTGATCGTCACCCAGATATCACTCATGGTATGGCGAGCATCGGCAACCAAAATTGGGCTACCAATCCGTTGCCCCACGGCTCGTTCATAAAAGGCAACGAAAATGTTGACCCCCAGGACAATTAACATCAGCCACAGTTCGGTTGCCGAAATTTTGACGAGAGGGGAGTTGGGTGTGAAGATCCGCTCGATCGCACTCTGTAAAATCTCAAAACAGGCAATCCCCAGGAATGCCGCAATGCCCAAGGCTCCCACGGCTTCAAATTTCTGATGACCATAGGGATGATCGCGATCGGGATGGGGAGAAGACATCCGACTGGTGAATAGTCCCAGCACATTATTGGCGCTATCGGTAACGCTATGCAGGGCATCTGCCATCAAACTGAGGGAGCCAGTCAGCCAGCCGACTCCTGCCTTTAATCCCATAACGAACAGATTGAGGAGTAGGGTAATGAGTAATACCTGACGAACTTTTGCCCGGTGATCAATAATCATGCTGATTTTCCCGGCTTGTAGATAATAATGTCAGTTCCCCAGTGTACTGGCTTCCTCTGCTCAATTCTTGTTGCACTTGGTTAAGGACAATCACGCATGTCCCCATTGCCTGTAACAATGAACTACTGAATCGTTATTTTTAGTCACAAATGTCCCAGCCTCACTTAACGCTGAATCTGGTTGAAGGCTCGGTGTCCTGCCAATTTACGGCTCAAGCGGCTCAAAGCTTGCAGGCAGAATTGTCGCGTTTACTGGAGCGCTTGAAGGCAACGTCTGCCCAATCGGTGCCGGGTGGTCGGGCAACTCCTCAACCGCCGATGGAATACCGCTATACGGGCGATATTTTTCTAGAAGTTTTTTGTAATCCCAATATTTGGGCATCTCCCTTTGCCGCTAAAGTGCTGATTACCTTGAGAGACGATCGCATTCGCCTAACCACCGAAGCTGAACTGAGTCGGTTAATCGAAGATGTGAATCAATATCTGGAGCAAATCAGCTAATTCAGGAGCTTTCACGTCAGAACGTCTGATCAATGCAGTAGAATCAAGGCAATTTGCACCTAGTCAGGATGGATAGACCGAATCGTAGAGGAGCCTGGTTCGCATGAATTCCGATAATGTGTCTCAACTCATGCAAAAAAGCTTACGCGTTGCCTTGGGAGCAACCGCCTCATTGGTTGAGGTGCTACAAGATCCACAAAAGCGAGAAACAAATCTCTTAAAGCTACAGCAAGAATGGAGCCAATTATCTGAAGAATGGGCACAAAAGGGCGAAGTGACTGAACAAGAAGCCCGGAATTTTATGGAAAGCTTGCTCAACCAACCAAGCCATCGCAGTTCTACGAGTGCTGAAACTACTCCCAGTGCCACAACACCTTCTACTTCATCTACCCCTCCCGACGTGCAGGTGGAGCTGCAAGAACTCACCACGCAAATTGCGGCAATTCGGGCTGAACTAGAAAAGCTCCGGAACCAGGAGTAGTCATCTAGGGGTATTTAGTTTTAGGGCGCTGATGGTAAGCCAGTCTATGCTGAGGATACCCTCTGCCCCCAATCAGCTTGCGATTTCGCCGGATAACTTATCACAATGAAACGAGAAATCAGTGAGCCTAGTCGTTCTCCCACTCTTCTCGACCTAGGAGATCGCCGATGCGATCGCGCAACAGAAAACTACAACGCTCTAACTCACACTCTACCCATTCCCATTCCCGGGCTGGAATGTATTGGCAGAGAATATAGATCGGTTGTTGACGGCTGATTAGCCCCTTTTGAACGAGTTCGCGGGCTTCATCTTGAATAACATCCAAAGAATACTGAACTGACTGAAGCATAATCACCCTTGTACAGCGTGTGACGGAACGATTCGGCATCAACTGCCGAGTGGGCTAATTGGGATAATTGCAGACCGATTGATTGGAGGTTAAATAAAGAATTCGTTTCAGATCCTGTCAGTGGGATTTGAACCAATAAATTTGTAGTCCCATATACTGATGTAATTGTATTTTCACGCTAAACACCCTTTGATTATATTAAGAAAGATTGCGAAAGTCACTAAACCCTGACGCTTATCTGCTCTAATTTTGCCCTTCTTCTGACAATTGCCGTCAAATTTGGGGAAATTTTAAGTTTTCTGTGATCCCTGGGTTACTTTTTGTAAACGTTGCTGAGCTAGCTCTCCTGCCAGTTCTATCGCGGCTCGCATACTGGTGGCATCCGCAATTCCTCGTCCAGCAATATCAAAGGCTGTGCCATGATCCGGAGAAGTCCGAATGAAAGGTAAGCCGATGGATGTATTGACGGCGCGATCGAACGCCATTAACTTAACTGGAATCAATCCCTGGTCGTGATAAAGCGCTAGATAAGCATCGTGAGCTGTAGTTTCCGGTCTGGAGCCATACCAGGCATGTCCAGGTTTGACCCAAAGCGTATCCGGGGGAATTAGCCCATCCAGTTGAACGTGGGGAAGACGGCGACGAGCGGATTCTAGCCAGGGCAGCAAGCCATCCTGTTCCTCGCATCCGAGTTGTCCCTGTTCGCCACTGTGAGGATTGAGTCCGGCGATCGCAATCCGGGGGGCAGTCAACCCAAAATCCTGACGGAGACAGTCCACTAACAGATCCAACTTACGGGTAAGCAATTCCGGAGTCAGGGCATCGGCAACCTGCCGTAACGGAATATGGGTAGTTGCCAGTAAGGTGCGTAATGTCCAGCCCGTATGGGGCGATCGCGCCACAAACAACATGCCGAACCGCTCAACTCCCGACCGTTCTGCCAGCAGTTCCGTTTGTCCCGGATACTCATGTCCGGCGGCTTTCCAGGCAGATTTCGCGATCGGGGCGGTGACAATTCCCTGAAACTCTCCGGCTACTGCCTGGGCGATCGCGGTTTCCAAATAGCGAAAACTGGCGGCTCCACTGGCGGCATTGCCTTGGCCGGGAGTAATTTGTTGAATAGTTTCCGGCTCTAAAGAGATGTCCAGAATGGTGAGTTGTTCTGGGTCGGCAAGTTGGCTATTGGGAATGACTTGTCGCAACTGTTGGTAGGTTTGCTCTAACAGCGATCGTGTCCCAATCACCGTAATCTCCCATTGCTGGCTAAATTGGGGATTTGCCAGTGCCTTTAATACGACTTCAGTGCCAATCCCGGCGGGATCGCCTAAGGGAATAGCTAACCGAGGACGGGTCGGTGGTTTCAGAATCAAGTTCATGCCGTATGCTGTCCGTTGCCCGACGATCGAGTATAGCGAACTGGTTTTATAACGACCAGTTTTAACTCGGACGATTTGGTGCGGCTAGATTCCGAAACTGAGTAAATTGAGATTCAAACAGCAACTTCACCGTTCCCGTTGGCCCATTTCGATGTTTGGTCAGAATCACTTCGGCAATGCCGCGATCGGGCGTATCAGGATTGTAGTATTCGTCGCGATACAACATCATGATCAAGTCTGCATCCTGCTCGATCGCCCCAGATTCACGAAGATCAGACATCATGGGGCGTTTGTTAGTACGGGATTCGACACTTCGGCTTAATTGGGAGAGGGCAATCACCGGAACAGATAGTTCTCTGGCTAACCCTTTCAGCGATCGGGTAATTTTAGACAATTCCTGTACCCGGTTGTCACCGCCCCCTTCCATTAATTGTAAGTAGTCCAATAGGATCAATCCGAGTGCGCCACCCTGTTCTGCCTGGAGTCGTCGGGCTTTGGAGCGCATTTCGTTGACACTAATATTCGGGGTATCGTCAATAAAGATCGGAATTTGCGACAAGGTACTGATGGCATGACCCAACGGTTCCCATTCCTGCTGGCTGACCCGTCCTGCCCGTAATCGCCCACTTTCAATCCGAACTTCACTGGCTAACAGGCGTTGAACTAACTGTTCCTTGGACATTTCTAAGCTGTAGATTGCCACAGGTAGCTTATGAAAGGCGGCAATATTACGAGCGATGTTCATTACGAAGCTGGTTTTTCCCATTGACGGTCTGCCAGCGACGATAATTAAGTCCGATCTCTGAAATCCTTGGGTCATGGCATCTAAGTCATAGAAGCCACAGGATAGTCCCGGTAACACCATCCCCAGAGAGCGGCTTTCAATATCCGAAAAGGTGTGGGTGAGAATATCGGAGGCTGCCATCAACCCCTGCTGGGGGCGATCCTGAGTGACATTAAAGACTTTCTGTTCCGATTGATCCAGAATATCTTCCAGGTCTTTGTTCGTGTCATAGCCCAGGTGAGAAATTTCGCTACCGGCTTGAATTAGCTTCCGGCGCATGTACTTTTCCATCACCAGATTGGCGTAGCGATCGATATTGACGGCACTCACTGTGCGATCGATCAATTGCACCAATTTGCTCTGTCCACCGACTTTATCTAAAAGTTCGCGATCGCGCAGCCAAGCTGTAATGCTCATCAGGTCTGTAGGGCTACCCTGACTTTGCAACTGAATCGCGGCTCGATAGATCTCTTGATGGGCACTCAGATAGAATGCCTCTGGACGCATTAAATCGGATACCCGGTTAATCGCCTCTGGATCCAGTAAAATTCCTCCCAAAATGGCTTCTTCAGCTTCAATGTTTTGGGGAGGGAGGCGATCTTGATAGACCTGAAAGTTAAGTTCCTGAACCATGACATGCGGCTAAAGAAGGGATGGGCTGGAAGCGGGAATGAATCCCCACACTATACCGTCGAGTTATTCTAGACTCAACTAGATTTAGTGTTGTTGTAGATTTTTTAGCATAACTAAACTCTAGATATGCGATCGTTGGCGATTAACGATTATGATGCTTACAGCTAGGGAGTTAGAAAAATTAGAGTATCTATGTACTACTCTAGCAAGTAGACTGGGGTTGCACCAGGCTGAATTCAGTTTTGATCATAAAAAAAGAGACACGCAGCTTCGTGCCTCTCTAGTTGAGTTATGGTGTTCTGCTTGAATCGCTTTATGCAGATACAACATGAATATCCAAGCTGGCGGTAACTTCGGGGTGAAGTTTAATTTCAGCTTTGTAAGTCCCGAGTTGATGGATGTCTGGCAGCGTAATAGTCCGACGATCGACTTCCTGTTTGGTCATAGACAGGATGGCATCTGCCACTTCCTGAGTCGTCACCGTACCAAAGATTGCTTCTTTTTCACCCACTTGCTTGGCGATCGACAGGCTACCAATGCCTTCCAGCGCCTTCTTGGTGGTTTCCGCTTGTTGCTTCAGCTCTAATAGCCGTTGCCGTTCCAGTTCCCGACGGCGCTCGACCTGCCGTAGAATGCCAGGGTTAGTGTGAACTGCCAACCCTTGGGGGAGCAGATAGTTCCGGGCATAACCAGGGGCAACCTCGACCAGATCCCCAGCTTTACCTAATTTATTAACATCCCGGTTCAGAACTAATTGCACACGCTTAGCCATACGCTTCCCGACAATCCCATGAGGTGATATTAAATCTATTGGCTACGGGTTCATAGCCGCCAGAGAACTTCAACGGGTCAATTACAGACCGATGGGCAGTATAGGATTTGAACCTATGGCATCCTGCTTGTAAGGCAGGCGCTCTACCGCTGAGCTAACCGCCCGTGAAAAACGTGTTTTGCACACGGTTACTAACTATAGCAGACCTTTTTGGGTTTCGCTAGGCTTCTGGGAAAAAATCTTGTAAGTTAGTGGTCAGAGCCGATCGCAACTCTACCTCATTCCCTCTACCTGCCGAATTTTCACTGATATGCCCTCCGGTCGCACCCATGACCGTATTACCCTCTGGAGTTTACCTCTCATCGCTACGGTCGCGTTTGAGCGGACTCGCAGTGGCAGCTTAACTCTACTGGTTGCTGGCGGTTTCCTATTTAGTGGGTTAATGTTTGGGCCGGATCTGGATATTCACTCTCGCCAATATTTGCGCTGGGGCTGGTTGCGCTGGATTTGGCTACCGTATCGGCGGGGCATGCGCCATCGATCGGTGTGGTCACACGGTCCCATTGTCGGTACGATCGTCCGGGTGGTTTATTTAGGGTGTTGGCTGCTCATCTTCGCTGGTCTGGCAATTGTGTTAAGTGCGATCGTCTGTCAACTGGCAGGCATTCTAGAGCCGTGGTACGACCTGATCCAGCAGTTGATTCAATGGAGCGAGGCTAGAATTGGGCAATTATTCCAACACTATTCCCTAGAAATGCTTGCTTTGATGATTGGCTTGGAACTGGGTGCTCTAAGCCATAGTGTCAGTGATTGGTCGAGTTCCCGCTATCGTCGTTGGCAGAAGCGGCATCATCGGAAGGATCAGGGAAATCGGTCTGCTGCCCAGCCGCCGACTTCACATCCGGTGATAGAACTGCCAACGTTACCAGATTCTCTCCCGCCAGATTCATAATCGTAATAAGATTAATTCCTGCAATTTTGGTGAACCCTGGACATGGTGAATTCGGAAAACTTCAAGCCCCAAACAGCGATTCTGCCAGCCATCCAACGGTTGGTTGAGGTGGTTGCCCAGTTGCGATCGCCGCAGGGTGGGTGTCCTTGGGATCTGGCGCAAACTCCCCAAAGCCTGATTCCCTATGTAATTGAGGAAGCCTACGAAACAGTAGATGCGATTCAAACCGGGAATGCTCAGGCAATTTGTGAAGAGTTAGGGGACTTGCTGTTACAGGTGGTGCTGCAAGCGCAGATTGCCAGTGAAACGGGTCAATTCAGTTTGGCGGACGTGGCGCAGCAGATTAGCGATAAATTAATTCGGCGGCATCCCCATGTCTTTGACAATTTAGAAGTTGAGAGCATGGACGAGTTACACCGCAACTGGGAACAAATCAAAGCGGTAGAAAAAGGAGAAGATCCGCAGGCGGTTAAACCCTTGAGCCAAACGTTATCTCGTGATGCCCGATCGCTGCCGCCGTTGATGGCAAGTATGAAAGTCTCCCAAAAGGCGGCAGCCGCTGGACTGGAATGGCAGTCGATCGCGGGGGTCTGGGACAAATTCTACGAAGAACTGGAGGAATTTCGGGAGGCGTTAGCTGGGGAGGACAAAGCCCACCAGCAAGCTGAGTTGGGGGATTTACTGTTTAGTCTGGTGCAATTAGCTCGCTGGCACGATCTTGACCCGAGTGAAGCGATTCAAGGCACCAACCGGCGGCTGATTCAGCGAGTAGAACTGATGGAACAAGTCGTCGATCGCCCGCTATCGGATTACTCAATTGAGCAGCTAGACCAGTTGTGGGAACAGGCGAAAGCGAAGCTGAAGGGACAGTAACTCTATGCCGACGAAACAACGTCTAGATACTCTATTGGTTGAATTGAATCTGTGTGAGACTCGGCAACAGGCGCAACGACTGATTCGGGCAGGCGAAGTAATGGTCAACCAGCAGGTGATCGACAAGCCTGGAACCGAAGTCCATGTGGCGGCCCAAGTACAGGTGCGGCAACGATCGCCCTATGTCTCACGCGGTGGGGAGAAACTAGCCAAGGCGATCGCGGAATTTGTCATTCCGGTAGCGGGTCGGATTTGTTTAGATGGCGGAATCTCAACAGGAGGCTTTACCGATTGCCTGTTGCAGGCAGGGGCAACCCACGTTTACGGCATTGATGTTGGCTATGGGCAGGTCGCCTGGAGTTTGCGTCAGGATCCCCGCGTGTTCCTACGGGAACGGACAAATTTTCGGCATTTGACTCCAGCGGATCTCTACGGGAGCGATTGTCCCTGGGCAGATCTGGGTGTGATGGATGTGTCCTTTATCTCGCTGACGAAGGTGTTACCTGCCCTCTGGCAACTGTTGTGTTCACCGAAGGAAGTGGTGTTGCTGGTCAAACCCCAGTTTGAAGTGGGTCGCGATCGGGTGGGCAAACATGGCGTGGTGCGCGATCCTCGGGATCAAGCGATCGCTATCCAGCAGGTTTGGCAAGCGGCGGCTGCCCTCGGTTGGCAGTACCAGGGACTAACTTGGTCGCCGTTACAGGGTCCGGCGGGCAATATTGAGTATCTGCTGTGGTTAAAGGAACAGGAACAGACTCATGCGATCGCTCCTGACTTAGAAGCGTTGATCCAGGTAACTCAGACTGCCCAACAAGCCTTGAAGTAGATAGGGCTAATTTTCGTCCTGAACTAATGCCTGGAAGCGGGGATCGTGACGAACTCGGTTAAAGTTGGGGTCAGTGTTTGCCATCAAGCGGCAGAGATAGGGGCTGAAGTCGATCGCCCGTTTCAGATAATCGACGGCTTTCTCTGTCTGTTCTTGGAGGGCATAGCAACAGGCAATTCCATACCAGGAATTCGCGTTCCGGGGTTTAATTTGCAACGCTTTTTCAAAACTGGTCAGGGCATCAGGGAACTGCCCTAATTTGGCTAGCACCATGCCGCGATAGTTCCAGGCATAGTGACACTTGGGATTAATAATTAGGGCATTGTCCAAACTCGAAAGGGCTTCTTTATAGCGGTTGAGACAACTTTGGGCAACCGCTTTGTTGTACCAGGCTTTGTAGCTATCCGATTTTAGTTCCAATACTTTGTCAAAGCTGGTAATTGCGTCCTTATAGCGACATAAACTCATCAATGCCTTACCGTGATTTTGCCAGGCTCGGTAATCATCTGGTTGCAATTTCATCGCCCGATCGAAACTGGACAAGGCTTCTTCATACCGGGTCAGCTTGGCTAACGCAATCCCTTTGCCCTGCCAGGCGGGGGCGAATTTGGATTGAATGGCGAGGGCTCGCTCAAAACTTTTAACGGCATCTTCGTAATGTCCTGAACCTTCCAACGCGTAGCCCCGGCAACTCCAGGCTTTGTAATCATTGGGCTGGACGGCGAGAACGCGATCGTATTTGGTCACTGCCCGTTCATAATGCCCGAGCTCCCGGAGGACATGCCCTTGACTGTAAAGAATTTGCGAGTCTTCAGTCTGGTTCATAGCAATGCTCGAAGTGACGATGGCTAGGAGGGATTGAGAGTATTATGCCCTGTTTCGGTCAGGGCAAGGGCAGAACCAGGGGCTATGGTTGGGATGAGGAGGGAGAGGTCTGAGTAGTCGGATCGGTGGAGCGCTCCAGAGCTTTTTGCTGGGCATCCAGTGCGGTTGATCGGGCTTTGCTGGCAGGAGCGGTGACAGCGGGCGGCGCTACATGATCCTGGGAAGAATTGAGCGATCGCGGAGTCGTTGCGGCACACCCTACGATCAGGCTTAATCCTCCAAGGATGCCACAAACCGGGAGGAGTCTAACCATAATGTCATCTCTATCAACAGCGAATATCGCCTAGCTTAACTCAGGCATTCAATGGAATGACAGACCTTAATCCTGGATAGATTTTGTCAAGGCAAACCATTGGGATAACCATCTATGCCAACCTCGCAAAGTTTATCGTCCCCATGCTTCACCCCTACTAAGACCAAAATGCCAATAGCAGATTGCCATTAGCATTCAAGGGGATGCCGTTACATCGTTACCGAATAGAGTTAGCCGTTAATTAAGGCAACGAACCGCTCGTCACTACGTAGACCGTCAAAATCGGAGTTGGTTTTAGCAATTTCCCGATATTCCTGTGGATTCAGTTCTACAGCCCGTTGTAGGTTACTGAATGCCAGATCATAGTTTCCTTGGAGGGCATGACAACAGGCTTTGTTGTATAGAGTATTGGGAGCATCGGGTTTCAGTTCCAAGGCTTTGTCGTAACTCGCGATCGCATCCTCTAGTTGACCTAAGTGGTACAGGGCATTGCCGCGATTGCTCCAGGCCTCCTCAAAATCTGGCTTGAATTCCAAGGCTTTGTCATAGCTGGCAACCACATGCTCTAACTTACCCAACTGCCGCATTGCTAATGCCCGGTTGTACCATGCCCAGTAATAATCAGGTTTGAATTCGATCGCCCGATCGTAGCTGTTGACCGCTTCTTCATAGCGTCCCAGATTTCGCAGGGAAATGCCCCGGTTGTACCATGCCCACTGGTAGTTTGATCTAAACTTAATCGCTTGATCATAGCTAGCGATCGCGGCTTCGTACCGTTGCAGGTCGTCCAACGCGCTCCCTCGGTTATTCCAGGCCTCTGGAAATCCCGGTTCGTAGGCAAGGGCTTCGTCATAGCTGGCGATCGCTTCTTCGTAGCGTCCGAGATGATAGAACGCATTACCCCGGTTGTACCAGGTATCTGGATAGTCCGGTTGGATTTCTAGCACCCGATCATAGGTGGCGATCGCGGCTTCGTAGTCTTTTTGCTTATTCAGGTAAAGCCCTTTCTGAAACAAGAAGATAACTTCAATGTCTTGAACGTGGCTCATAACCTCTCCTGTAGGAATGCGGGTGTAGGGTGGGAAAAGGACTCACAGTGGATGACACAAACCGCCATCCAGGTATAGGAGATGACAGTTTTCTGTAGCTATGTATTAAAGATGCCCAGTAGAAAGCTCGGATGAACAGGGGGGCACAAAGATTTGTGGAAACCCATGATTGCGGATAGAGCGTTCTGACAGGCACGAGAAATGACTAAAATGAATCATGTCAGTGAGTTGCTTTTATGGAGTAAGGCTTGGAATGGCTGAAATTCTAGGAGCTGACGAAAATCTGCATCAATTTTGGCTAGCGTTCGGTACAAACTGGGGTTGAGTTTAATGGCTCGTTGCAGGTAATTTAATGCCAGGTCGGAGTTATCCTGAGAGGCATAGCACCGCGCCTTGTGATACCAGGCATCGGGATTATTCGGTTTGCATTCGAGCGACTGGTCAAAGCTGGCGATCGCCTCTTCAAAGCGTTCCAATTTTCTCAATACAGTGCCTTTGCAATTCCAGATGTAATAGCAGTCAGGTTTGATTGAGATCGCGTGATCTAAACTGGTCAAGGCTTCCTCAAGCCGACCGAGGTTAGACAACATGCGACCCCGGTGATACCAGGCTTTATAGTGGTTGGAGGTTAAGTCAATCACGCGATTAAAGCTATCCAGGGCTTCAGCATACCGTTGTAAATGTACCAGCGCATTGCCCCGGTTGTACCAGGCTTTCGCATCCTGTGAATTCAGTTTTAAGGTACGGTCAAAACTCACTAAAGCGGGTTCATATTGACCCAGGTTTGCCAAACTAATTCCCTGTCCATGCCATGCGATCGCAAATTCTGGATTCACTTTCAATGCCTGAGCAAAACTGGCAAGCGCTTCCTGGTGCCGACCCAACTGTGAGAGAGCATACCCACGATAATTCCAGACTTCGTATAGATCCGGTTGCACCGCCAGTAGCCGATCGTAGCGAACGATCGCGCCCTCATAGTGACCAATTCCATACAATGTATTACCGTGACTATACCAGGTTACTGGATCAGGTGGTGCCAAATGTTGCTCCATGTCCAACTCAAGCTCGGGAAGTCCTGTTCTTAGAGTTACCGAAAGATTATGAGAACTATCTAAAGATAGCCAAGACTTTTGTAAATCCTTCATTTAGGAAATTTGAAGTGATTCTATAGCTCTTGATCTACCTGGTTGCAGGATTTAACTCAGCGTCATCGGCTCCGAATTCCCGGCACACAGGCTGAGGGCTAAATTGCGGCGACTGATGGCATCCGGTGAGTCGGGTTTAATCGCCAGGGCGCGATCGTAGCTGGCAACGGCCGCTTCATAGTGCCCCATGTGGCTGAGGGTAATACCCCGGCTATACCAGGCGGGAAAAAACTCTGGATGGATGGCTAAGGCGTGATCGTAGCTGGCGATCGCGGCTTCATTTTGACCTAAATGACCCAGCGCCACACCCTGCCCATGCCAGGCTTCATATAAATCGGGTTGATGTTGGACGGCTTTCTCGTAGCTTGTAATCGCCTCCGCATACATGCCTAACTTA
Organism: Pantanalinema rosaneae CENA516; assembly: GCF_050753385.1. NCBI lineage: Bacteria > Bacillati > Cyanobacteriota > Cyanophyceae > Leptolyngbyales > Leptolyngbyaceae > Pantanalinema > Pantanalinema rosaneae. The sequence goes on along the minus strand of NZ_JBLZFZ010000010.1, from coordinate 139,942 downwards.
CGAAAGGCGGTGCCTCGGCTACTCCAGGCTTTGGCAAAGTGAGGATTGAGGTGAATCACCTGATCATAACTGGCGATCGCGGCTTCATAGCGACCGGATTTGTAGAGGGCACTGCCCCAGTGATACCAGGCGGATTGTAGATCGGGTTTCAGTTCTAAAGCTCTGTTATAACTGGCGATCGCATCATCGTAGCGACCGAGCGCATCCAGCGCTTTCCCCCGGTGATACCAGGCTTCATATAGATTGGGGTTTAACCGAACCGCCTCGCTGTAGCTAATAGTGGCTTCCTCATAGCGTCCTACGCGATACAGCACATTGCCCCGGTTATACCAGACTCCATACCAGTCAGGGCGAATGGTGAGTACCCGTTCGTAACTGCTGAGTGCTTCGAGATAGCGTTGGAGCTGAAATAAGGCGTTGGCACGGTTATACCAGGCATTGGAGTAGTGCGGCCGAAAGGCGATCGCCTGGTCATAGCTGGCAATCCCCTCTTCATAACGCCCCAGCTTACATAGGGCAATGCCCCGGTTATACCAGGATTTGGCATAGTCCGGTTCTAACTCTAAGGCTTTGTCATAACTCTCTAATGCCGCTTGATAGTGTCCACATTTATCAAACGCATTACCCCGGTTGTACCAGACCTGGTGAAAATCTGGTTTATATTGCAGCGCTTTGTCATAACTGGCGATCGCGGCTTCATAACTGCCGAGACAAAACAACGCCATGCCGCGATTATTCAGGGCTTCTGGAAAAACGGGTTTGAGGTCTAGGGTTTGAGTCAGGCTGGTCACGGCTTCTTCAAACCGCCCTAACTCATATAGGGCAATGCCCCGGTAGTACCAGATCTGATGCCAATGGGGACAGAGGCGCAACGCCCGATCCAAGCTGATGACTGCCTCTTCAAAGGCACCAGCCTGACTCAATTGCAATCCCTGTTGGAGAAAAAACTCCGCTTCTGAGTCGGGACTATAGGGCATGATGGTTGAAATTAAAAAGGTTGTAGTTTGACGATACTCAATCACCTATCTAGTGCCACCGTTTTTCTAGAATAAAGGTTCCGCTCAGGAATGTTGTGGCGATCGCTAGTTGATTACAGTATTCAGAGGCAGAAAGTTGCTGCTTGTTCCCCTATTGTGCTGCATTTGGACTATAAAGAAGTATGTACTCCTTGGTGAAGTCTGTGCCCACGCTGCCTCTATGGATCAAAAAATATAAATTGCTCTAACTTAATGTTATTAATAGAAAAAAATTATTTTACCTGGGTCTTGACCCGACGTTTAAGAACAGGCTGATTTGAGATTTTTTCGGTTTTGGGTGATTGGTTCGGCAGTTTTGATGTATTGTCAATCGTTGCGGCAAATCACTCTAGAACTGGTTGGCTAGTTCCGACCAAGATGAGTATTGCTCCTCCTCAATCAACCGCTAACGTGTAACAGTCCTACCGGCTGTTGTATACACTTCTATGTCGATATACCTGACGATTTAACATTAACAAGAGACAAACGCGATGGTGAACCAAAGGGTAGCTCGATCGCAGCGTTTAGCCTGGTTAGAGGGGATGCGGATTTTTGCAGTGGTTGTCCTGCTTCTGTACCATGCTCAATTACTGTTTTCCGATTATGCCTATACTCCTAAACCGACTGGCTTAGGGGATAATTTGCGCCAGTTAACAACGGCGACGCTTAGCTTTCCAGCCCATGGGGGAGTGTTGCCCCTATTATGTTTGCTGACCTGGTTTGGCTTTCAGTTGATTGATGTGCTGGTATTAGTCAGTGGCTTCAGTCTCATGCTTTCCCTGCAAGGTCAACCTTTAAAGGTAGGCGATTTTCTGAAACACCGCTTGCTCCGAGTGTTAGTGCCTTTTTGGACCGTTGCCTGGTTAGGGTATCCCGTCCTGGTGGCGATCGCTGCCGCTACAGATAGCAAACTCCCTGACTCCTGGCACATCTTTGCCGGAGCCACCTTTCCTCTGCTGTTTACCTATAGTGGCGATTTATTGATGGCGACGACGGCCTCCTGGTGGTTGATGTCATTAGTGGTGAGCTTCACGTTAGTCTTTCCGGTGCTGTGGCATTTGCTCCAGCGGTGGGGAGCCGTCAATTTGCTGTTGGTCAGTGTTGGGGTGACGATCGGCTACCGCTTACTAGCAATCTATGGCTTAGGGGGGCATCCTACCTATGTCCTGTGGGAAAGCCCTGCCGGGTGGCAACCGTTTGCATTGTTCCTTGCCAAACTCAGCACGTTTGTGTTGGGGATGGTGGCGGGGTACTGGTATCAACAAGGGCGAGGTCCGGTCTACTGGCAACCCCAACGCGCGTTAACCGTAGGAGTAATTACTTACCTGTTGGGTACGATCTTCCAGTTTTATCAGTGGGGGTGGGTGCTGTCCGATCTGCTGCTCCCGATCGGTCTAACCTTGTGCGGCATGGTGGCATTTCGGATTATTGCTGTGCATTGCTGGATGGAAGCCCAACTACGTTGGTTAGGAGCCTATAGTTATTACTACTTTTTAATCTACGGGTTTGTAGTGGACTATACCCTACAGCTTGTGATCCAGGGTGACCCGCTACGATATTATCTGCTATTGCCTGTCATGGTTGTGGGGACGTTCATGCTTGCAGTATTAGCCGACTATACCAGTCCATTGCTCCAACGCCTGGTGCGGGGGCTATGGCGCGATTTGGATTTTGTTTTGTCTACAACCCCCAAGGTGCAACCTCGCCTTTGGGATCCTCAAGTGGGTGATGAGGTGCGCTATCGCGGAGAAACCGGGTGGGTGGTGCTGAAGGTAGAAAAACTACTGGATGAGCAAGAGTTTTGGCTCTGCCAGGTCAGCGATGGACAACGATCGCTGTGGGCGAATGAAGAGGATCTGGAACCGGCAGGCAGGGGCTTTTGAGGTGAAGAAGCCATTAACCGCCTTGCCGACAGGGCATTTCAGAGCATTGCTGGTTGAAGTTCATACATTCGCCTTACTGAGTGGAGGATGGCTGAAGTGAAGAAATGGTCAGTTGATCTGCATAAGCTGATCTATACCCATATTTTGCTGATTGGCATTCCAACAATTTTCTATTACTGCTTGCGGCTGGATGGTTTGGTGCTGGTGGATGTGCACATGGCGATCGCCACGTTTTTCTTCCTCAGCTCAATCATCATTATTATTGAAGCCTCCCATGCCTTAATCCGTCGCTTTGCGATCGACCAGCCTCAGCCCGTCACGAATCGTTTCGATCGCCTCGTCCGTCGAGCGAAAGTGGCTGTAGGTGTGGGGGGGTATCGCCGTCCGAGTACCACCAGTGCCTTACCTCGGTGTTCGTTTCTGGTGGCGGCTTACCTACCCAATGAGCAGGACATTATTTTAGAGACGTTGCAGCATATTTTGCAGACTGTAAAACGTCCGGCGGCAGGGCTAGAGGTGATTCTGGCATACAATACGCCCACTGATTTAGCGATCGAGGATGAGTTGCGATCGTTGACGGAACGACATCCGGAGTTGCGGTTGTTGCGGGTGGAGGGCAGCCACTCAAAAGCCGAAAACTTAAATGCCGCTTTAAACATTGTTACGGGTGAAATTACCTGTATTTTGGATGCGGATCATCACCCACCGGCGGATTGCTTTTTCCGGGCATGGCGCTGGTTAGAGCATGACTATGACGTGGTGCAGGGGCGGAATGTAATTCGGAATCATGCCCATAATCTGCTAACGCAAAATATTGCCGTAGAGTTTGAGTCGGTCTATGGGGTCAGTCATGCGGCAAAATCTTTACTGACGGACTCAGCCTTGTTTGGCGGTTCCAATGGCTATTGGCGGACTTCGGTATTACAACAGATTCGCTTTAACCCGGCGCGGCTAACCGAAGATATTGATGCGACGATGCGCACCCTATTGAGTGGTTATCGCATTGTTCACGATCGCAGTATTGTCACCACAGAACTGGCGCCGATCGACTTTAATTCCTTCTGGTTCCAGCGTAAACGTTGGGCACAGGGCTGGTTAGAGGTCAGTTTCCGGTATCAGCGGCGGGTCTGGAAGTCCAGTAAGTTTACCATTTGGCAAAAGTTGTATTGGACTTATTTGCTGTATTACTGTGTGGTTTATTCCCTCTGTGCCCTGCAAATTCTGCCCCTGATCCTCAGCTTGTTGCTGTACCAAGGATTTTTACCACCATCCGATCATCCGTATCTCTGGTTTTGCACCATCACCACCTTTTTCAGTGGGGTGTATCAAACCCTGGTGACCATGCGGATTGCGGCAATTCGCTACCCGGTGCTGTACTTCGCTCAACATGCCGTATTCATTTTTGCTTATACCATTTTGAAAAATGCCTTAGTAGTGGTGGGGCTGTACGATCATCTGCATGGGCATAATCATTGGGTCGTGACCCCACGTGGTAAGCAACCAGCCGCGATGCCACTGCCAGAGCAAACCTCTGTGCTAACTCCTAGTCCGGCAACTGGATTTAGCTCAACTAAGTGATGTGAATAGGGGGAAAAAGTGCCCGACGGGGCCCTGTCCCTGCCCGATCGCCAGCGCATGATGGAGTGCCTGGGTGACGTAGGTTTTGGCTAAACGAGTTGCTGTAAGGGGAGCATGACCAAGGGCAAGATTGGCGGCGATCGCGGCAGAGAGGGTACAACCTGTGCCGTGGGTATGGGGGGTATGGACAACCTCGGTGGTCAAAGTCTCCATCTGTTGTCCGTCAAACCAGACATCTACCCCTTTTAACTCGCCGGACATGCCGCCACCTTTCACCAGCACTGCCTTAGCTCCAAGTTGATAGATTGTTTCAGCCGCCCTTTGCATATCGGTTAAGGTCTGGATCTCCTGACCAGCTAGAATTTGGGCTTCATACCGGTTGGGAGTTAAAACGGTCGCCAGGGGGAGCAATGCCGTTCGTAATGTGACAATGGCATCATCATCAATTAACTGCGCTCCTGTACGGGACACCATGACTGGATCAACCACAAGCTGGTGTAGGTCCAATGATTCAACCTGAGTCGCTACCGCCGCCATAATCGCTGAATTCAGCAACATGCCGGTTTTAGCCGCTTGTACCCCAATATCGCTGACAACGGTAGTGATCTGGGCAACGACTGCCTCCGGTGGCAAGGCATCAACCCGGCTGACACCTAACGTGTTTTGGGCGGTAATACAGGTCAGCGCACAGGTGCCGTGAACCCGATGAAAGGCAAAGGTGCGGAGGTCTGCCTGTATCCCGGCACCACCGCCACTATCGGAACCCGCGATCGTCATGGCGACTGGAATCTGATTATTCATCAATGGTTGTGCGTGATGAGTAGCTGATGTCGTGATCAATTATCCGCTTGCTCTGGGCGAATTGGTTTGTATGATAGAAGTGTTAAGAAAAGTTGCAAACACCGATGAAGCTAACTCGGATTGATCTGAATAGTTGGATCTTTACTCTGGCTGGGCACACAATCCTGGTGGATCCCTGGTTAGTGGATCCGATGGTGTTTTATGGCTTGCCCTGGCTATTCACGGCGTATCACAACGTGCCACCGGCTTTTACTCCCGAAACCCTGCCCCCGATCGATCTAATTCTGTTGTCCCAGGGGCTGGATGATCATTGCCATAAACCCACGTTGGAGCGCCTCGATCGAGCGATTCCGGTGATTGCTTCTCCCACAGCGGCGAAAGTGGTGACGGCACTCGGCTACCGGCAAGTAACCTCCTTAGCGGCATGGCAGGAAACGATCGTGGACACCCTGCAAATTACGGCTGTGCCGGGGGCAGAGATCCAACCGGGACAGATGGAAAATGGCTATTGGCTCCGCGATCGCGCCACTGGAAGCAGCCTCTACTACGAACCCCATCAGATGCCTGAAGCTCGGGTGTTACAGGAGCGAATTGGGCAGGTGGATGTGGCGATTGCTCCGGTGATTGGACAAATTTTTCCCTTGTTGGGGCAGGTGATCATGGGAGCTGAGGAAAGCTTAGAGTTAGCCCGAATCTTACACCCCCGCTTCTTTGTGCCAACGACAATGGGGGATATTCGGACGCAAGGCATTCTTCCCCGGTTGATTAAATCGGTGGGTAGTGTTGCCGAATTCCGCGATCGATTATCTCGCTCGGGCTTGGCGACAGAATTGCTAGTGCCAGAACCCGGCGAGACGGTGGAAATTATGCCAATAGCGACTTGATCGAGCCATCAATAGGGCAAACACCTGTCTGCCCCTGCCAATGATGTGCAGCAATATCATATTTGCAGTGCTGTCAACTAGCTGACTACCGCCGAGGTCGCCGCCGCAGAAACTCGGGAATATCCAGACCGGGGGGTGGCTCGGGCTTGGGCGGTTCCATACTAGGAGGTGCGATCGGGCTGGGTGGCGGTGATGCCATGGGTCGTCGGGTCGTTGTAGCCTTCGGTACCTGTTGGGTGGGAGCTTCGCCAGTAAAGCCGGTAGCAATTACAGTAATCCGGAGTTCACCCTGGAGGCGTTCGTCAATCACAGCACCAAAAATGATGTTGGCGTTGGGATCAACCACCTCATAAATAATTTCTGCTGCCGAGTTCACTTCATGCAGCGTTAAATCGGTGCCGCCAGTAATGTTGAAGACAACGCCCCTTGCCCCTTCGATCGAGGACTCTAATAACGGCGAAGAAATAGAAGCTACGGCTGCTTCTCTGGCTCTGGATTTCCCTGTTCCTACCCCAATCCCCATCAACGCGGAACCGGCATCTGCCATGATGGCCCGCACATCGGCAAAGTCTACGTTGACTAAGCCCGGAATCGTAATGATATCGGAAATGCCCTGTACCCCTTGCCGCAGGATGTCATCCGCGACCCGGAAGGCTTCCTGTACCGGGGTTTGCTCTGAAATCACCGACAGCAGCTTATCGTTGGGAATAATGATTAAGGTATCGACCCGGCTTTGCAGGGCTGCTACCCCTTCTTCAGCTTGGCTGGTGCGTCGCCGTCCTTCAAACATAAACGGACGGGTAACTACCCCCACCGTCAGCGCTCCTAATTCTTTAGCGACTTCAGCCACGATCGGGGCGGCTCCTGTGCCAGTGCCACCTCCCATGCCAGCCGTGATAAACACCAGATCGGAACCTTCCAGGGCGGCGGCAATTTCATCGCGAGACTCTTCGGCAGCTTTTTGCCCGATCGCCGGATTACCGCCAGCTCCTAGTCCCCGCGTCAGCTTTTGCCCCATTTGCAGCCGTTTGGGGGCAGCAGACTGGCTGAGGGCTTGGGCATCTGTATTGATTGACCAGAACTCAACTCCCAGGAGGTCACTGGCAATCATCCGATTGACGGCATTTCCACCGCCACCGCCTACACCAATGACTTTAATTTTGGCAATGCTACCTGGCACGATATCACTACTCCTAGATTCTTCTCCAGGCATACCTTTCACCTTGGAAGACGAGTTCACATGTAAGCTGGAATTGCTAAAGGGATTTGACGCTTCAGTCGCCAGCGAAAAGTTAGGTTGTCCATCTGGGCTAGAGCTTTCCTGCTGATGCCCAAGATTGTTATTAAGTGTCATTGGAATAGAAGCCAATTTACTATCAAACGTCATTTGAACGGGGTGGTTACAAACAACTGTTGGATGCTGAACGACTTTGATCAACTATAGGGTAAGTTGTTTGAAAAACCAACGATCATAGGGAATTCACTATTCCCAGGCAATGGAGGATTGCCAGGCTAAACAGGGTTTTTGATGCCATTAGTTTGTCATTGATCTTGTCCTATTGGGTAAGAAATTTTCATCCAGGCAAGTGGGGCTATTGTGAGTCTTTGGTTCCTACCATCTGAAGGATGGGGGAGTCGGGGTTTCTCAGGTCAATATAAGCGATTTGGCTGGGGTTGATTTGATTGGGTAATTGACGCATCCGATCAAGGGTTTTGATCTGATAAGCCAACTGAGAACCAGGTGGTCCAAGATGAACTGTCCCTAGTTCCGTTTTCAAGATGATATTAGCCGGATTCTGGCAATCAATCTCAGAGATTTTGACCGGACTACGGCTGACCTCCCGATACAGCTTAGACCAGAATGATCGGTAATGCTCTTGCCGACCAATTATTTTTAGGGTTGGGAGTTTAACTGACCGATCAACCGAGGTGTAATTTTCTAAAGGGATCCACCATCCGGTTTCGTCAATTAACCCTACCTGCGTAGACGCATTATCCTGATTAGATTTAGCGCTGCTTGGTTTAGCGTTGGGATCGGGTAGCGCGATCGCCACCGGGTAGCGCTCTTTAATTTGAATACTGAGACTGGGCGGAAATAACTGCCGACTGACGATCACATCGGAAATCGGCGCTTTTGCTTTGAGTTCTTTGGCAATTTTTTGCGGTTCCAGCCGAAATAAGGATTGAGGGTAGGTAATGGGCAGCAGCGATCGAATCCGTTGAACTGGAATAAAGCGATTGCCCTCCACTTTAATCTGATCGGCTTGACGAATCAGCCAAAAAGGTTGGGTTGACAGCCAAATTAGCCCTCCTGCCAGCCCAAAGACAGCTAACACTCTCCAAATTGCTTGAAATAATTTGGCACGTCGCTGCCGACGTAACTTTTGCCGCCGTTGAGCCAACTCTGTTTGTGAGACGGGTGCGATACTACTGGTCATCCAGCCTTCTCAATCATGGGATCCGGATATCAATGAATTAGCTTCCTACCATACCGATTTTCTGCCAGTTATTCTAGTCAGGCTGACTTTAGTTAATGTCTGACGTTGGCTGTTTCAGGAGTCGGAATCCAAATTATGAAACCAAGAATAATAGCAACGATCGAACCGATCGCGCCTGTGATTCTTCCCATTTAATCACTCATTCCAATTTCTGCAAGGCTTAATTTGACTGAATTCGCCAATCCTGGCTGGATGCTGTATTCCGCCTCTGAATCTCTGCCTGGATTCTGCTAACTGGCGATCTTCGAGCCATGACTGATTGGAGGGCATCTATTCCTGGGGGTAAAACTCCATGCTGCCATTGGCTCTAGCGAGCGGCTTCCTGAACTTGCAGGGCTACCCGTTCGCCAAACTCGGGATCTGTATTGGCTAACCCCAGCAGTTGTAAATATTCTTGACGGGTTAAGCCAGCCTGCTCAATCATCGCTAGAGCGGCGGCTTCAATTTCCCTTTCAATTTGGATCGATTCGGATTCGGTTTCTGCGCCCTGTAACTCGCCCTCCCGTCGATCGATCAGGGCAACAACCTGCAAATAGGCATGAACGAATTGGCTGACTTTGGTCGAAGGGATGTTGTCTGGATCTAACTCTGGGTGGATCAGTGTGCTTGTGTCTGCATCAATGGGAGTGGCAGCATTGCTGGATGGCTGAGCGATCGCGACATTGCCAATAGTCAGTAGAAGCCACCCAACCAACGTCACGATCAGGTAAATCAGTCCAGCTTTGAGGGGGCGAAATAGTTTGGACATGGCGGTGACTTCAGACAACTTGGTGATTAGCAGCATACAGGGATCGGCAGCTCGCAGCACAGGGAACATTACCGATCCCCACGTTTTTAGCTAAGCGCGGCTGGCTGCTGGGGGGATGATTCAGTCGTCGTTGGGCTGGGTAAGGGAGGACGCAGGGCAACATACAGGGCTGCACCCAACAGAGGCAGCAGCGAGACTGCCCAAAAGATGCGCCGATCGTGGAGTTGGCGGCGGCTCATGTCATCTCCGAGGAGGGTGGGGAACAGGAGACACAGGACACAAAAGTCCAGGCTCATGACATGAATAAAGCGGTTGGTCTGCCATTGCTGACTAAAATCAGCCCAATTGCCCTGGGTGATGCCGTAGACTACTAACCCGATCGCTGTGATCGCTAAACTGCCACCAAACCAGCGGGAGTCCAGGAGTTTCAGGAGAGCCGATTTTTCGCCCGTAAAGTGGGGATTGGGGTCTCGCAGTGCCAGGTAGGGTAGAAGGGCAAACGCCCCAGTGCCAAATGATCCCAGCATAAATATCCAGGCAGGTAGTTTTTGCATTCTGCCATCAATCAGCAGCAGGCAAGCATAGATTAATGGGAACACTCCCAGCAAATTGAATAGTGCCACAATTAGTGGATTGATCCCAGCAATCTGTCCGGTAGATAAACGTTTGATCAGCTCGAAGGTGCCGGGTGGGAGCGGGGGAGCCAGGAAAAAGGCATAGCCGATGAATCCTAGCCAGAACAATATCAAACTAAGTTTTCGGGTCATGGGTGCAATATAGGGTGCTAAAGGGATCGAAGGGTGATTTATCCTTTAGCGTTTATGCTTTAGCTTGTATCTGACCTCTATCTAAAGGAAGTATGAGTAGTTCCGAGCCGTCATCTCAATATGGTGTGGTGCTGGTAACGGCACCTTCCAGGGAGCAAGCCGATGCGATCGCGCAGGCGCTGATTGCGGCGAAGCTAGCCGCCTGTCTCAGTTTGCTACCAGTGCATTCAATCTATACCTGGCAGGGCAAGGTGGAACGCGAGGATGAGTGGCAATTGCTGATTAAAACCGATCTGACCAAATTTGCTGCCCTGGAGGCGATCGTCCGGCATAACCATCCCTATGAAGTGCCGGAGCTCATTGCTCTCCCCATTCTGGCGGGGTCACTGCCTTATTTGCAATGGATTGCCGAGCAGGTAGACGGATAGGCAGGTTACGATCGGGCAAATTGGCAAAAGTTGCCAATAAAAAAGCAGCCCTATTAGGACTGCTATCTATGCATAGAGGAATGTCAAAAGCAGGCTTTAATGCTGCTATCTAAACAGATTTGCCGGGAGATTGCCGTCACTCAAAGTCGGTATTGTTAAGTGGCTGATTTGTTCCCACAGACATGCTGACCAGAAATTTTTAGGAGCGTGGTAGGAATAGGGTGAAGCGGGTGTTGCCGTTGCCGCTACTCACGGTGATTTCTCCTCCCAGGTGTTCGACCAGGCGTTTGACTAAAGCCAGTCCTAATCCTGTGCCTCCTTGTTTCCAGCGATCGAGTTGGGTAATGCGATAAAACTTCTCAAAAATATGTTGCAGTTCACTGGTTGGAATTTCGCTGCCAAAGTTCGTGATTTGAAATTGGATCTGTAAGGTTGTCATTGTAACATCAACAACTATTCGTTCCCCAGGTGGTGTGTATTTACACGCATTATGGAGGAGTTCTGCCAGTACCCGTTTTAAGGCATTGGGATTGGTGTCAATGAAGGGCAGAGTCGCAGGTAATTGAATGTTTAGCTGCTGTTGCCGAGCCAGGGCACGTTCCTGAAACGATTCCAATAGGATGGGGAGCCAGAGGTTTAAATCAATGGCTTCGGTTTCAAGGGGTTGCGTGTTGGTTTCTAGCCGTTGCAGATCGAGGAGATCGTTCACCAGGTTGATTTCTCGATCGCATTCATTATTCAGAATTTGTAAGTACTGACTGATCCGGTGTTTGAGTGATTCACTCAGGTTGTGAATTGGATCGGATTGCAATTGCTCAAACGTTAGCTCTAACATTTGTAGCGCCATTTTCATGTTAGCGACGGGCGATCGCAGCTCATGGGAAACGGTACTGAGGAAATCATCCTTTAATTGATGTAGTTGTTCCAGCGCTTTAACCTGAGATTGGGCGGCAGCATACAGACGAGCCTGACGAATTGCGATCGCACAGTGGTTGGCAACCTGTTGTACCAGTTGAATTTCCCGGCGGCTAAACAGCACATCGGATGGTTGTAACAGTTGGAGATCGCCCAAAACCCCCTGGTTGTCACAAATGGGACAAACGAGTAATGTCACCCAACCGCGATCAGAATCAGGTTGACAAAACTGAAAGCATTGGTTGGCTAACAGTTGGTCATACAACTTGGGAAAGTCTACCATGTGCCGAACTTGTCCCTGGCGAGTGGGCACATCATTGGAGCGAGTGTATTCGTGGTAAATGATGGCAGTATGCTGCTCCAGGTCATACAGAGCGGTATTGCAGGTAATTACATCTAACCCCAGCGCTAACGCCTGCACCGCCGCTTGCAAAATTTGACTTTCGTCCAAACTGTCGCGCACCTTATCGGTAATTTGCTTGAGTAAAGCATCAAAGTCTCTCGCCTGCTGCAATTGGGCAGTCCGTTCCTGGATCTGCTGTTCCAGATCGGTATTAAGGTGCTGGACTTGCTGGTACAACTCCGACTGGTGAATGGCGATCGCGACCTGGGTAGACAATTGTTGGAGGAGGCTGATCTCCAGGGAACTCCATTGGCGGGGATGGGTGCATTGGTTGACCGTCAACAATCCCCATAGTTGCTCTTCATGCAGGATCGGCACAGCCAGGTTGGCTCGGATGTGAAATGATGCCAGAAGTTCGGTATGGCAAGGCGTGAGGTCAGCGGTCATGATATCTTCCAGCACTTGTACCCGTCCCTGCCGATAGCCTTCAACGTAGTGTTTGGCAAAGCAATGATCGTTAATTTCTTTACCTAAGATACTGAAGTGCTGATGGGAAACGGCCTCTACCACCACGATCCCACTCCAATCCGGTTCAAAGCGATAAATCAAGGCACGATCGACTTGCAGCAGCTGTTGAACTTCCGCCACTGTAGTATCGAGGATGGTATCCAGGTCGAGGGATTGGCGAATCCGTTGGGCGATCGCGCTGACTAAGCGTTCCTGCTCTGCCTGTTGCTGGAGTTGGGCTTCTGCCCGTTGGCGATCGGTGATTTCGCGCTTCAACTCTTGATTGGCGGCTTCCAGTTCTGCCGTCCGTTGCTGAACTCGCTGTTCCAAATGGGTATTTAACTGTGATATTTGCGCCTGTGCTGTCCGTAGCGCCAGATGAGTTTTGATTCGAGCCAGGACTTCTTCAATCTGGAAAGGCTTGGTCACGTAATCCACTCCACCAACGGCAAACGCCTGAACTTTATCCAGCACTTCATCTAGGGCGCTGACAAAAATGATTGGAATATCGCGGCTGCGTTCAGAGGCTTTGATCTGTTGGCAAACTTCGTAGCCACTCATATCCGGCATTTTGATGTCCAGCAGAATCAGATCAGGAGCCCATATCTGGACAGCCCGCAATGCCATTGTTCCACTCACCACCCCTCGTACCTGATATCCTTGTTGGGTGAGGCTGCGGGTGAGTAGGTGAAGGTTTTCAGGTATATCGTCAACCAGAAGAATATTACCTTTGGCAGCCTCGATGAGAGGGATGTCCATTCAGTTGCTCCGCCAGATCAAAGGTCTTATCGCATCGGTAAGTATTCCCAAAAACGATGAGTGTGGTAGCTAGAGACATCTTGATAGTTTCTGTCTCTAGCGATCGCCAGTTGTTCACGTCATTGCCTTCCGGTTCACCCAGAGCGTTTAACGGTTATGACCGTGGGTGGGGCAGGGAGGGGCGGAAATAGAGCGATCGAGCCAACCGACGGCTTGTTGTAATCGTGGTAAAGCTTCTTCGGGTTGATTTTTCAGCAAGAACACGAGAGCGGCAGCCGCTTGTTCACTGGCGCGGGCATTGCGGTTCGACTTGAGTTGATGCCAGTTGCTATCGTTAATGGCTAGCTTTTCTAGCAGCAGTTGGGCTAATGCTTCAGGGCTGGCTTGCTGTAAATCCGATAAATTTGTTGCCTGGGTAGAAGTGTTCAGCATAAAGCAGGGCAGTATGGTAATGGAAATTATCTTTACTGTACTATGCCCTCTTCTGAGCCATTGCCACCGTCTGATCACGATCGCTCTAAAACCGATCGCGGCGCGGTTGAGGAGTTGAATTTTGAGCAGGAATTAGTGGCGGTAGAACGATCGCTGCAAGCCCTGAAACAACGTTATACCCAGGTAGAGCAAGACCAGCAGGAACAGGCGCAATTACAGCAACGCCGCGAACAGTTGCAAACAGAACTTGAGCCAGCAGCCCACCCAGAACTGCAAGCAGAACTGAAGCAAATTCAGTCTCGGTTAGACGAACTAGAGTTCAATCTGGAAAGCCGCTTATTTACCTGGAGTAGTTTAAAGGAACCATTCTGGCAAATTATTCGGTTTGGCGGGTTTGGCATGGTACTGGGTTGGTTTCTTGCCTTTGCGGTGTTAAAGCAACCTCAACCGCTGCCGGAATCAACTCCACCGACTTCATCTTCTCAGCAACCGTAAAGCGACGCGATCGTTCCATTTCCTCAATCAGCGCTACACTCAAATTCAGCGTAGTTTACCTACGTTTGGATTTCCTATTCCCGATGATTGCTCATGACCACTCAACGTATTCTCGATCTACTGCGCCACGGACAACCTGACGAAACGGTTACGGTTAAGGGTTGGGTACGTACCAAGCGGGAACAGAAAGAATTTAGTTTTGTCGAAGTGAATGATGGTTCCTCGATGGCAGGACTGCAAACGGTGGTTAGCCAAACTGTGCCAGGATACGCTGACACCATGAAGCGGGTAAATACGGGCGCTTCCGTCGAGATTACGGGAACTCTGGTGGAGTCGCCAGCCAAGGGACAGCGGATTGAGTTAAAGGCAGAGTCGATCGTGGTCTATGGGGAAGCCGACCCCGAAACCTATCCGCTACAGAAAAAACGTCACTCGTTTGAATTTCTCCGCTCGATCGCCCACTTACGCGCCCGCACGAATACATTAGGGGCAGTGTTCCGAGTCCGCAATGCCGCCTCAACGGCAATTCACCAGTTCTTTCAGGAACGGGGTTTCCTGTGGGTGCATACACCCCTGATTGGTGCCAGTGATTGTGAAGGCGCGGGTGAAATGTTCACGGTGACGAACTTTGACCTAGCCGATGTGCCACTGACGAACGATAAAAAGCCAGACTTTAGTGAAGATTTCTTTGGTAAACAGGCGTATTTGACGGTGAGCGGACAACTGGAAGCCGAAATTATGGCAATGGCATTCAGTAATGTTTATACGTTTGGGCCGACGTTTCGGGCAGAAAATTCTAATACTTCTCGTCACTTAGCCGAGTTCTGGATGGTGGAACCAGAGATGGCATTTTGCGATCTGGAAGGCGATATGGATTTAGCAGAATCCTTCCTAAAGCATATTTTTAGTCATGTGTTGGAAACCTGCCCCGAAGATATGGAGTTTTTCAACCAACGGATTGATGATTCTGTCTTAAAGACGGCAGATAATATCATCAACAATGAGTTTGCAAGAGTGACTTATACAGAAGCGGTTTCGTTGTTAGAGAAAGCCAGTAAATCCTTTGAATATCCTGTGGAATGGGGTTTGGATTTGCAATCAGAACATGAACGCTATTTAGCCGAAGAACTGTTTAAAAAGCCAGTGATTGTGACGGATTATCCAGCTAAAATCAAAGCCTTTTACATGCGGCTGAATGAGGATGAAAAAACGGTGCGAGCGATGGATATTCTAGCGCCCAAAATTGGTGAAATTATTGGTGGGTCGCAACGGGAAGAACGCCTGGATGTGCTAGAGCGGCGGATTACGAATCAGGGGCTTGATCCGGCTCCTTACTGGTGGTATCTCGATCTGCGGCGTTATGGTACTGTGCCCCATGCTGGCTTTGGCTTAGGCTTTGAGCGCTTAGTCCAGTTTATGACTGGAATGGGCAATATTCGGGATGTAATTCCGTTCCCCCGAGCGCCCCAGGAAATTGAGTTTTAAGGTCAACATATTATGCCTGATTCTGATAAACCAAACCCACTTCAAGAGCAAGTCGATCGCAATATTGTCAAGATTGAACCAGGCACACTTGTGCTAATTATTGGGGCGTTGATTCTCCTACCTCTGCTATTTACTGGCTTTTTTGCTCAGTAAGCTATTGTCTACGGAACTAATTACCCATGTCTTCCGCTAATTTGTCATTGGAATTTGCACTTAAACAACTGCGAGAATTACGATCGCTGCTGCTCCCGTTACATAAAGCCCTACTAGAATCGGAACGGGTTAGTTATGAAGAATCTCATGGACGAATTCAGTCTAAAGGCGAATATTTTCAATTAGTGGTCAGCCACGAATGGTTTAGTTGGTTACGTCCGATCTCCCAATACATTGTGCAGATTGATGAGTTTCTAGCGGCGAAAGAACCTGTCACGTTGAATGAAGCGAACGCTTTGTTTGCTGAAGCCCAACAATTACTGCAACCAAACGAAGACGGAACCAACTTAGAACAGCGCTACCATGATGCTATTCAACGTGATCCAGATGTAGCCTTTATGCACGCTAAGATTTTGCGATTATTGATGGCAAAACATTAGTTCACGGCTGGTTTTATAGTGAATGGTAGGAAAGTTGGCTGTAATTACCAACTTAGTCTGTGATTACCAACTAAATTGGATCAAGATGCCCAGAAAAGAGCAGGGATGGATTACCTTTCAAACGTCAGATGAGGAGCGACGGATTTTAGAGGCGTTTTGCCAGAATTCGCAACGCACCAAAACTGAAATTCTGCGAGAACTGGTGCGAGGCTTGAGCACTCAGGCTGAATCGCCTGCTGAGACGACTGACCCGGATTCATCCTCCATAGTGATCGCGCCCCAGCCCAAATCCAGGAAGCCACTGAAAGTCAGTTCTCGTAACGTGTTGCGGGGCAGAGTCAAGCGGGTGATTAGTGGGGCTGTGAACAGCGAAATTACCCTGGAGATTCTGCATCCTGTAGAACTGATTTCGATTATTACTAAATCCTCGGTTGAGGAATTGGGCTTGGTGGAAGGGGCAGAGGCGTATGCGGTGATCAAATCCAGTGATGTTGTGATTGCCATGGAATAGGGTTAGGCTGGCTGCGAGATCGCCCTATGCTCCCATTTCTTCATCCTGATAAACGGGTAACTCGATCACCTCCCCTTTTGTTAAGGACTGGGAGTTTAACTCTGGATTCTTGATCAACACGATCGGTTGGAAACAGGACAGCTCCATCACATTTAATGGGGTTTGCTCTGAGGCATTGATCTCGGGATCGACTACTTCAGCAATCTGTAAGGCTCGGATCACCAATTCGGAGCAAAACAATGCGGAATCATCCGCCTGATTTTCGATGCCCCAACGATCGAGCAGATCAAACCCCGCGCCGATCGCCTGGACAAAATCGTAAGGGATTCGTTGTTGTTCAACCTCTAATAACCACTGTTGCATGGTGCTAAGAGCCTTGGGATGTAGGGGGTGTTTGAGCGCTGCCCACCAAACCGGACAATCTGTAGCAATGATCCGTTGAGCTAACCACTGCAACTGCACTCCTAAAATCCGTTTGCCTGTACCAACGCTGGGCAGACTCGTATCAATGTGGGATTCGGCAATCAACACGGAGTCTTCGTAGTGACCAGGTTGATGCGCCTGAAACACGATCGCGACATGGACAAAACTGGAGCAGGTTGCGACTTTTACTCCAGTAGACGGGAAATCTTTGCCAGAGAAGGCAATCACATCACCGGGCTTGAGGCGATCGCGGATTTGCGTATACGGGAGAAACGGATAGGTCTGAGAACCCTGGAACAGCTTTTTCACTGGACTAGAACTCAAGCAAGCTAAATTAACCGCTCCTGGTCAATTTCCTTGAACCAGGCCACTCTGTTCTAGACCATGAACCAAATTATCCTCTCTGTCAAGCGTAATCCCCAACAAGCTACAAACCGCTAAATTGATCAATCAACCGCGTAGGATAGAAAAGCTGATTTGAGAATATTGTGATGAGTGATGCGATCTCCTGGACGGCTGAAGCCGAAGCCCGGTTAAAAGAAATTCCTTTTTTTGTCCGTCCGGCTGCCCGAAAGAAAATTGAAAAACTGGCTCAGGAAATGGGTGCAACTGAAATTACGGCGGAGATTTACGCCCAAGCCAAACAGAAATTTGGTTCTAAATAATCTAACTTGAGAATGCGATCGCTGAGTGCAGCTATGCAGCGATCGCTTAAAAAATCACTTTTTTATAAATAGCAGATATTTCAATCTTAAATGGTACAGAAACACAATTAAGCTCTGAATCAAGCTCGTTATATTCAGTCAATAACCATTGATTCCGAGCGGTTTTTGTATAGTGTTCTAGATGAATTTTTGCCTGATCGACTAAAAGATATTCTTGAAAACTGGGAATTGTTCGGTAAAATTCAAACTTCTCACCGCGATCGTAGTTTTTAGTAGAGTCAGATAACACTTCGACAATTAATATTGGGTTTGTAATCGTATCTTTTCGTCCTTCAGCTAACGCTAGCGCCCCAGCAACTACCATCACATCCGGGTAAGTGTATAGACCAGCGTGGGGAATCCAGAGCCGCATATCGCTTGTGAACACATCATAATCATCTGTTAAAGCTAGATTTAACGCGGACACTAGATTAACTGCAATGCGGTTGTGATTGGGTGAGCCACCTGCCATAGGAAAAATTCGTCCATTGTAATATTCACTCCGGAA
The DNA here is from genome assembly GCF_050753385.1 of Pantanalinema rosaneae CENA516. Classification (NCBI taxonomy): domain Bacteria; kingdom Bacillati; phylum Cyanobacteriota; class Cyanophyceae; order Leptolyngbyales; family Leptolyngbyaceae; genus Pantanalinema; species Pantanalinema rosaneae. The sequence goes on along the minus strand of NZ_JBLZFZ010000010.1, from coordinate 121,664 downwards.
ATCTGCCATTTCTTCCAGAGCTAAATACTCTTCGGGTGAATAGATTCGCTCTTGAGTTTGCATTTTTCTGATCAGACTCAATCAGTTCAGTGTATCGCAGGATTTGGTCGGCGATAAAAAAGGGCGATCGCCCTTGATGGAATGCGATCGCCCTGAATTATTGCAGATAACAGGAATAGATTCTCTGTTACAAACGAGCCAATTAGTAGTCGAAGTCGCCGCCCATGCCGCCGCCAGCACCAGCCGGAGCTGCATCCTTGGGTTCGGGCTTGTCAACCACGATGCACTCGGTGGTCAACACCATGCCTGCGATCGAAGCCGCGTTTTGTAGCGCTGAACGAGTCACTTTAGCCGGGTCAACGATCCCTGCCTCGAACATGTCAACGAATTCATTGCTAGCCGCGTTGTAGCCAACATTGAAGTCCTTCTCTTTCACCCGCTCAGCGATCACCGCACCGTTTTGACCGGCGTTTTCAGCGATCCGCTTTAGAGGAGCCGCCAGAGCGCGAGCCACGATCGTTGCACCGATCAACTCTTCGCCAGCCAGGTTGCCGTTTGCCCACTCTTCCAGTTGAGGAGACAGGTGCGCCAGAGTGGTGCCACCACCCGGAACGATGCCTTCTTCCACAGCCGCTTTAGTCGCGTTGATGGCATCTTCCAGCCGCAGCTTCCGATCCTTCATTTCGGTTTCGGTTGCCGCACCGACTTTGATTACAGCCACACCGCCAGCTAGCTTAGCGAGACGCTCTTGCAGCTTTTCTTTGTCGTAGCTGGAGTCGGTTTCGTCCATTTGGCGACGAATTTGCTCAACGCGAGCTTTCACTTGGGCTTCGTTGCCTTCAGCCACGATCGTGGTGTTGTCTTTGGTGATGGTGACACGACGGGCTTTACCCAGGCTGTCGATCTTAGCCGCATCCAGCTTCAGACCGGCATCTTCGGTGATCAGTTGGCCACCAGTCAGCACCGCGATGTCTTCCAGCATGGCTTTACGACGATCGCCGAAGCCAGGAGCTTTCACCGCCGCCACATTCAGCACACCGCGCAGACGGTTTACCACCAGGGTAGCCAGCGCTTCTTTCTCAATATCTTCCGCGATGATCACCAGCGGACGACCGGCGCGAGCCACTTGCTCCAGGACGGGCACGAGATCTTGTACCAGGGTGATCTTCTTGTCGGTGATCAGCAGGAAGGGTTCATCCAGAACGGCTTCCATCCGCTCGGTGTCGGTTGCGAAGTAGGGAGAGATATAACCCTTGTCGAAGCGCATCCCTTCCGTGACTTCCAGTTCGGTCGTCATGGACTTGCCTTCTTCCAGAGAGATCACACCCTCTTTGCCCACTTTGTCCATGGCGTTGGCAATCATTTGACCGACTTCATCGTCGTTCCCCGCAGAGATCGCGCCAACTTGGGCGATCGCCTTAGAGTCTTCGACGGAACGAGCATGTTGAGCAATTTGATCAACCAGGAAGCTGGTGGCTTTGTCGATCCCACGCTTCAGCGCGATCGCATTTGCACCGGCTGCCACGTTCCGCAGACCTTCTTTCACCATGGCATGAGCCAGAACGGTTGCAGTGGTGGTGCCATCACCGGCGGCATCATTGGTCTTGGAAGCGGCTTGACGAATCAAGGATACGCCAGTGTTTTCAACGTGATCTTCGAGTTCGATTTCCTTCGCGATGGTGACACCATCATTGACGATTTGCGGAGCGCCGAACTTCTTCTCTAGCACAACGTTGCGACCTTTGGGCCCGAGGGTAACGGCAACTGCCTCAGCCAGAATGTCCATTCCCTTTTCCAGGGCACGACGAGCGTTTTCGTTGTAAATGATGCGTTTTGCCATAATTGTTGCTGTAACCTTCAGTAGTTGAGTGAGGAATTGTGAAAGATTAATGGAGATGGGTTAGAAACTGGTAATCTCAACCAGTTATCTTGTGCCTAACTTAGGCAACGATCGCTAGAATGTCTTTTTCAGACAGGAGCACGTACTCATCGGTACCCAATTTGATGTCAGTACCGGCATACTTGGAGTACAGCACTTTGTCACCGACTTTGACTTCTAGCTCTTGGCGAGAGCCATCGTCATTCCGCTTGCCAGGCCCGATTGCAGCAACTTCACCGACTTGGGGCTTTTCCTTTGCCGTATCGGGCAGAAGGATGCCACCAGCCGTCTTTTCTTCAGAAGCACTGACTTTCACGAACACGCGATCGCCCAGAGGCTTAACAGTGGAAACGCTCAAAGATACGGCTGCCATACTAAATTCTCCAAACTAGCAGATTAGGCTCGGTTAAGTTCAAACTTTGCAAGGCAAAGCCGCCCAATTCAAATAACGCATCGTGCTTCATCAATGCCATTACTGGAATGAGCTTGCCGTTGCAGGTTGCAAGGTAGGAAAAGTGATCAAAAGTCAATTCACTCGATCCACCGTTGCCAGTCTAACAGAGTTTTGGTGCTCGGTTAGCACTCTCAACCCTCGAGTGCTAATTTACCTAAGCCGCTGCATAGATGACAATCCGATCGCATGTACGGGTTTCCGAACGGTAGAAAGTAGGGAGGCTTGAAACGGTTTACTGACCGGCTTTTCCCTGTTGAGCCGCCTGTTGGATCTGTCCCGTAAAATAGTCCTCACGATACTTGAGTTGTCTGGCTAGATCTAACCCCCGTCGGAATGCCAGGATAGCCTGGGGATATTCCTTGCGAGACAAATAAATTTGCCCAATTTTGTCGTAAGCCGCCATCACGCCATAGGTGTTGTAGGCTTGTTGCTCTACCCCAATCAGAAAATCGTAAATCCGCAGGGCAGCATCCAGACGATTATTCGCAAGATAGAGAGCGGCTAATTTCTGTAGAGAATCGCTGGCATAGGCGAGTTGCAGTAAGGGTTGTGCCAGTTGATAGGCCGCTTGATAGCTTTGTTCTGCCAAATCCAGTCGCCCCATGATCTGGTAGTTGTCGCCCATGCGAATATGGAGCGGTGGAATCGGGTTGGGATCTCTCATGACTGTCTGGTACAGCGTGATTAATTGCTGTTGGTAGGCGATCGCGGCTTCCGGTTGTTTGGCTTGTTCGTGAATATAGGCCAGTTGGTTGAGATACAGAATTTCGTATTGGCGATCGCCCCGTGTTCGCGATCGTTCTAGCAGTTCTCGGAATGCCGTGGCGGCGGGGTCATAACTAAACCAACTTAAGTGCAGTTGACCCAGGGTAATTAATGTCGATTCAATTTTTGCTTCGTCCCGCCGTTGTCTGGCATCTGCCAAAATTTGTTCGTAGATTCTGACCGCTACTTGAGGTAATCGGACTTGCTGGTAAGCAATCCCCAAGGCTTCTAACACCCGAATTTTGGTCGCTGGATCAAGGTTCAGAATCGGTGCAGTCACACCAGGATTTGGTGGAGTTGGGCGAGTGACAGGGACAGTTCGGGTGGGAACGGTGATCGCAGGAGTGGGGTTGGTCGGAGTAGTTGTACCTGTTTGTGCCAGGGTGGTTGGCACTGCACCCGTTTGGGAGCGGCTTGTTTGAGATGAATTTACCTGGGCTGAACTGGCTGGAGAACTACTGTTGGATGATGAGTTGACCCGAACTGAACGATTCTGATCCGTCCGAATTGGCGCCGAGTTAATTTGAGCGTTACTCGATGATGTCCCGTTCTGATTGCCTCCAGCTTGATTCGCGGTTGTTTCAGGTTTTGGTTGAACAGAACTGCTTGGATTAGGCGTGGGGCTGGGAGCAGGGGTTTGAGGCGGTGGGACGACGGGAACTTTACCAGGATCGGTGGCAGGAGGAGTGGTTGGAGTTGGGCTACCAGAACTGGGTGGCGGTGGTGGCAGAATTTGAGTCAGGATGGCATCTAAGCGTTTAGTAATCCACCGTACCTGGGTAGTATCTGTTTCTTTCCAGGCAATATCTCCCACTCGACCTAACGCTTGAATTTCAGGAATTAATCCTAATGCTCGACGTAATCGTAATTCCCGGTTCCAGAGGTCAAATGCGCCCACCCGATCGCCAGCCTGTAATCTTGCCTGGGCTTCGGCATTTAAGGCATCACAGGCGATCGCTAACTGCTGTTGTTCTGGCGCTGTTAATGGTCGGAGCGGATTGGGCAATAGGGGATCAGGCGTAGTCAGTTCTAAGGGGTTAGGCGGGAACTCATCGGGTTCGGTAGGAGCAGCCATCCCTACCGGAGTCAGCCCAGACTGTGCCAATAGTAGTAAGAGTGTGATTAAGCTGGTTTGTCGAGCCCAGCTTTTTAATGCTTTGTTGCGCGATCGTTGATTCTGCATAGCTGATTGCCAAAGTATTCCCATTGTCCCCCTCCTGCCTGAACTCAGGGTGCTATTCCCCAGTATGACAACTCTCTAGTATTACGAATTTCTGCTGCCCTCAAAAGTTTCTCATTGATTGGCAGAAATCCGGATCATTCATGGTTGAGGTGTTTTGGTCATTGGTGGGGCTAGGGGCGGATTGGTTTGAGTGAAGAGAAATTTTGGATACATCGGGTATCAATGACTGCAAAATGATCCAGATCTAAGACCGGACAGCCCGTTAACATCTGTTGTAAAACAGGAATATGACCTTGCTCCAAAGACTCTACTGCTTCAGTTGCGGCTGGTTGATATTGGTTAATCCAGGAATTGTTACTCAGGTAGTTTGGCTCAAAGGCTTCTGGTTCTAATACCCAAAAATTGATCCTGTACTGCTGAATAAATTGCTTAACTGTATTTAAATCTGAGCTGTATTGAGCGCGGATTAAATTACTGGCTCGTTGCTGGAATTCTTGATAGTAACCAACGTGATAGGGGACAGCATACTCACTGCCAACCAGGATCGATCGCTGAGCAAAGGTTGGCAAATTATTTGCCTCTGAACTTAACGAAGCAATCACAATATCTTTGGGTTGCTGGGTAAAAAATTGATATAGATGGGGGGCTGTGCCAGTTAAATATCCGGTGACTGGGAAACTTTTTGCCACTGATGGATAGAACAACAACGAACTGGTGATGATGGTAATGAGTGCGATCGCTAGACCAGATTTAAGGATGGTTTTAGGTTGAGTCGTCTGCATCCATTGGTAAATTGCATCTAACATCATGGTTAGGACAATCCCGGTGGCTAAAACGATCGCTAATAGAAAGGTATATCCCGTATATCGACTGGGTAAATGTAACTTAAACAACATCGCGTGGGCAACTAAAAACCAGCCAATTCCAACTAGCAGTAATTGGGGAATGAGGGTAATCTGCCGCAGTTGCTTAACCAGGGAAAATTGTTTGGGAAAATATAAAAGAATCGGCAATAACAATCCAGTACATAGCGTGACTGGTGTAAATAATGATCGTGGCAATAGTCCACTGCGTGAACCTGTGAGCCAGAATTTGACTGGATTTTTGCGAAAGAAACTGGCTCGTCCTCCGGACAAAAAGTCAGGTAATGTTTTGGCTTCGGCGGCTGTAATGGTTGGCGCAAAGCGAGAGACGCTGGTTAAATAAAGCAGCATCATAATTAGGGTCAGCCCCAATCCGGCAATACAAATTTGATAGTCCCGACGATCGCTTGACCAGTGAAATTTTCCAGCCTGCCATCGCACTAACCGCAGGGGTAATAGACCGGCTGCTACTAACCCATAGGCAGGATAAAACAAAATTTGTAGGGCGATCGCACCTAAACAACCCCAAACCGATCGCCGCAGTAAGTAATACAAAAATGCCAGGAAAATAGGATATAAAAATGTTCTGGGTGTGGCAGAGGCATAGCCATCTCGCATCCACAAATTTTGGTTGAGTAACAGAGTCGTGATGAATCCTGCGATCGGGACAGGCAGCAATTCCATTACCAGACCAAAGCCGTAAGCCGTTGTGGCTAAGCTGAGGACTAAAGGGAATAGTTTACCGACGACGATTGGATCAATTCCCAGAGCAACTATGACTCGATAAAGTGTAGTGTATCCATCGGGTGCGACGGACTGAAAATAATCGGCGATCCAGTCATTCGGAAATAAATCTGGATCAACAAATCGCCGCATCCAGAAAATATGTTGGCGAGCATCATCCTGAACAACATAGTCATCACCAAAGGCGAGTTGAAGAGCCAGCAAACTGTAAATGGCAGCAAACGTCAGGCTGAGACTCAACCAAAAAATAGTCCGGGATTTCGGCGGTGGATTCGTTAGCGCGATCGGTACAATTAATGTGCGATATAACTGTCCCAGCAATTCCATTCCGCCTAACTCTCCAAGGTATCTGATGAACTACGAGCAGGCTGAATCAGTTTTTGTAGCAGAAATTGCCGATCCCGAAAAATTCTCACTACTTTATAAGGGGTAGTTTTTTCGATCGCTTTACTCAAATTCCGGGAGGTGTTTAATAGTAAGACATCACTAAAGCCAGTGGGGATTCTAGGAATACTGGGTTCTAAAACTAACTGCAACCGCACCTTAGGATCGAGTGCATAACTTAAAGTCATCATCCGACAGGCAAAACAATCACTGGCAACTCTGGAATCATCGGCAATCACTAAGGGGCGTTCAGCTTGATTGATCATGCTCGCTAGCCAGGTGTTGTATTGATTTTTATCAAAATCTTTATTCCACCATAAAGTGGCTTGGGAACTAACACTACACGATACAACGCTACTGACAAACAAAACCGTTAACAGGACTCGTCCCCAGTTGACTTGTTGTTTAACGATCGTCGCTTGCTCGATCCCCGCCGTGATCAAACAGGTGACAGCAAGTTGCATCCCCAGCCATGTTGGAATTAAGTAGCGGGGGTTAATCGATCGCACACCCCCTAAAATTAAATCCGGCAAAATTAAACATGCTGCTGGGATCAGGGTTAACGTCACAATTAACAACCAACTGCGGAGGGGGAGTTTCCTCACGCAATAAAACAAGGAGTAAACGATCAGGGCAACTAAAATAATCGTGACTCCGGTTAACCGGGAATAGCCTAAATTGAAATCAAAAAATAGATTGCTACTCCCGACTAACCATCGTTGCATTAAGTAACCCAACGATCGGCGGCTAAATGTCCAGGCAGTTGTTTCATGCAATTGTCCCCAGTTCGCCAGAATGATCCAGACCCAGGGTAAAAAAGCCAAACATCCAATCAGACTGGACACGAGGTAAGCAATCGTTGTTTTTGTCCACCGCAACCGGGTCAAAATCGCAATATATAGAGCCTGTCCCAGGTTAACGAAAACGGCGAACAGGAAGGTATATAGTCCTAAACTGACTGTCGCGGCATAGAGTAACCAATCAGAGCGACGTTGCGATCGCAGGGCTCGTAATAAGGCGGCACAGGAGAGCACCGTAGTCACAGCCCAAAAACTGTATTCACGGGCTTCCTGGGCATACAGAATATGAAACGGTGAGACGGATACCAGCACAACCCCAATCCAGGCGGCTGTTATAGAACCAAATAATTCCCAACACAACCAATACATGGCGGGTAACAGGGGCAGGCTGAGAATCGCGGCGAGTCCTCGGGGTACGGAGATCGAACTACCAAACCATTCCATCGCATAGCGTCCCAGAATGTAGTAGAGCGGGGGATGTTGAGGAGATTCCGTGGCGAGGGAATGCAACGTATCACGAACTGTCGTTGCTGGATCAGGATGCTGATATTGCAGTAAGTCGTCTACACTAATCACCTCTCCGGTAAATAGCGTTTGCACTAGCTCGGCTTCTGTGTGCCCTGACAGCCGTAGAGAAGTATAGGTTTCATCAATCCAGTAGGTTTTGCGATCGAGATGAATGAATCGAAAGACAATCCCTAAAATTAAGGCAGCAATAATCAGCCCTCGCAAACTGCCTAAGGATATCGGTAGCCAGTGCCGGGGATGACCGTATTTGACCAGCCAATTTACTGTGGTTTTCCTCATGACACCCCTACTACACAATCCGCCGCCACAACGATCAATTCTGCTTGCTGAAATACCGTACAGGTGCTTAACCGTTGCTGCAAGATGGGAACTTGCCCTTGCTGTAATTGGCTGATTGCTTGCGTCGCGATGGGTTGATACTGCTTAATCCAGCGATGGTCTTGTAAATAGTCCAGATCAAAGGCATGACGATCGAGCAGCCAAAAGTCTACCCCATATTTTTGGGTAAATTGCCTGACTTGATTGAGATCCGGGCTATATTGAGCCGCGATCGCCTCCAGGGTGCGCTGCCGAAACTGCCGATAATATCCGGCATGGTAGGGAATGGCATATTCTTCACCCGTCAGAATCGATCGTTGCGAGTAGGTGGGCAAATTATCGCCTTCTTTCGTCAGGGATACAATCAGTGTGTCTGTGGGCTGTTGGGCAAAAAATTCGTATAGTTCTGGATCATCCCCTTCAATATATTGAGCATTGGGGAATTTCGGCACAAAGCTAGGATATAACACCAACGTAGCGACTAATAGCGTAGTTGTAGCGATCGCTATACTTTGTGGTTGGCGGTGGTTCCAGGTACGCGTGAGCAGGAATTGGAATAAGCCATCCAGGAGAATGACGATCGCAATTCCGGCGGCCAAACTAAAGGCGATCCGAAAACTATTCCCCGTGTAGCGACTGGGCAAATGCAGCTTGAAAAGTAGGGCATGAGCCGCCAGAAACATGAACACAGAGGTCAAGATAATTTGAGTCAACAAATGGACTTTGGGGGTGACCTGCTGGCTCAACGGTAATCCTTGCGGCAGGCGCAGTAAACCGGGTAGCAGCAAGCCTAAGTAGACCAAAACGGGCATCAGCGATGGCAGGAAACCACTGCCCCGCCCATCCACCCAAAACTCCCAGGCGTTGTCATGGAAAAATGGGGCACGACCTCCCGGTAGGAATTCTGGCAGGGTCTTGGCTTCTGCGATAGGGATCGTTGGCCCAAAGCTGGAATGATTTAGAGCATAGAACGCCATTACCGCGATCGCGATCGCGAATCCGGCTCCATTGATGATCCAGATCGAACGATCGCGAACGAGTTGGAGCCGACGGTTCTCAAAGGTGAAACACCGCAGCACCAAAACTCCCGCCGCAATGAAAATGTATTGGGGGTAGAACAGTCCGATCAGGGCAATCGTAATCAAGCAAGGGACGATCGCCGATCGCAGCAAGTAGTACGCAAATGCCAGAAACAACGGGAATACAAAGGCTCGGGGTGTGGCAGAAGCCAAATCCGATTTTGTCCACATGCACTGATTCAGCAATAGGGAACTGATGAAACCGGCAAAGGGCACAGGTAACATCTGCATAGAAACCCCGAAGCAATAGGCAGTGGTGATTAAGCCCAGGATGGGTGGTAGCACCTTGCTGACTACGATCGGATCAATCCCCAGGACTGCCATTAGCCGATAAAGGGTGGTGTACCCGGTAGGCGCTACCGACTGGAAGTAGTTGGCAATTAGATCGTTGGGAAACAACTCAGGATGCTGGAACCGTTCCATCCAAAACACATGCTGGCGCACATCGTCCTGCACGATATATTCCATGCCAAAGACCTGCCGCAAACTGAGGTAGCCATAAATGGCGGCAAAGGTGAGACTTAAGCTGAACCAAAAGATTGTTTGAGCACTCAACCGTTGCTTTGAGGGAGTCGTGAAAATCGCTTGTAGATGACGGATCCCCATAGGCTACAGACTGCTAATAACGGCAAGATGCGATCGCAAATACCCCAGGGGGCAACTTACTGGCGAGATAATATCATCTTTCCTTTGACGCATTCAGAGGATAAAGGTTCTTGCGAATGCCCAAATACTGATGTGGAAAAACCAGCCATCAGCAGTGACTTGGTTCTACTCCGGATGGCTGGTCGCTCAGTTAAATATTTTGCGGTTTATGCCGAGGGAATTAGGCGCTTCCGCAACGATTCTGCCCGTTGCTTAGCCGTTGGATTCTCTGGCTCGATCGCGAGCGCCTGCTCATACGCCTCTAATGCCTGACTGCTGAGTTGCTTACGCTCATAGGCATGACCTAAGTTGTTCAATCCCACGACATACTGAGGATTGAGCTTCAAGGCTTCCTTGTATTGCCGAATTGCCAGGTCATACTGCTCTTGACCAAAATAGGCATAGCCTAAAGCATTGTAGATCAGGGAACTTTCTTGCTCTGGCAGGTCTTCGTCAGTCTTTAACGCTTTTTGAAACAGGGTAATCGCCTGGGCAAATACTTTCTTTTGTAGGTAGATACTACCAAGCTCATAATATTCCTGCGCTGTGCCTTTTTCCTTCGTTAGCTTAGACTGCAATTTTGTCAATCGGCTTTCTGTAGAACGTGTTCTTAGGACTTGGCGCACGATCGCCCAAGCCGCTAATCCCAACAAGATCAGCAACAGGGAAAGATAGATGATCGGAAACGTTTCTCGCATATTTAACGTTCACCAAACAAAAAATTTACCAAACGGAAATTTTAGAACCAGTCTCTTAAAACCTTAGCTTAATTTGGGTGGGACTTCCCCATCAGCTTAGGGGAGTCCCCAAAAAGTTGCCCGTTCCCGCAGCCAGCCCTCGGCTTGCCACTGCTGTAACACCGTATTGATTCGTTGGCGCAATGGCTCATACTGCTTGCCTTTAGGTAGCGCGATCGCCAGAGGTTCAAAGGACAGCATGGGAGACAGAAGACGATATTCGGGAAACTCCTGTACCCAACCCGTTAAGACACTGACATCCGCCGCAAAGGCAAGGGCACGTCCCTGTTCCAAAACGGCTTTTGCTGCCTGGTAGGAATCAACACCGACTAAAGTGGCATTAGGAAACCGATCACGAATAATTTCTACGGTTTTCGAGTTGTTTAAGACTGCGATCGTGGCTGAATCGGCATCTGGGGCGGAGCGCAATTTGAGGTCACGGGTGATTAAAACGGTGCCATCTGTATAGTATGGAATGCTAAAGTTGACAATCCGTAAGCGGGCTGGAGTCAGCGTCATCCGGGCGATCGCCAGATCAACCTGCCCATCGATTACAGACGGCAGCCGTTCCTGGTTGAGGACAGGTTGCAAAACAAGAGCATCCGGGCGACCCAGTAGTTCTTGGGCTAAACGACGGGCAATATCAATCTCAAATCCCTGCAATTGCCCATTCCGATCCATAAAACCTAATGGGCGTGAATTATCTTTGATGCCTACGACTAAGCGCCCCCGTTGTTGGATCGCCGCCAAGTCAGCCGCGATCGCGGGCAGAGGCGTGAGGAGGAACAACCCTAGCAAACCAATACCTAGAAGCTGCTTTTTGCTTGTCCACCAACTTCTAGGCATCATTCTCGCGCTCTGAATGAATCTAAATCGACAGAGCTACTTAGTGGTCTGTCCCGCCGCCGTCAACACTTGCTCAAATCCGGCTGGATCGAGCACTGCCATTTGTGCCAGCATCTTCCGGTTGATCTGAATGTTGGCTTTTTTCAAGCTACCAATCAACTGGCTGTAGCTCATCCCATGCTGCCGCGCTGCTGCATTAATCCGGGTAATCCACAACCGCCGAAAATCCCGTTTCCGCTTCCGACGATCGCGATACGCATTCCGTAAAGCTTTCATTACCTGCTGATTCGCCGTCCGGAATAGCCGAGAATGGGATCCCCGGAACCCCTTCGCCAGCTTTAAGATCTTCTTACGGCGCTTACGAGCAACATTCCCCCGCTTGACCCGTGCCATGTTCTTTCCTCTAGACTTCTATCTAAATTACGGTTAATTTTGGCTACCTATCTTTTAAAGATAGGGCAGCATTAAATGGACTCTTTCAACATCCCGCTCATTCACTACGGCTGTACCAGCGAGGCGGCGCTTCCGAGAAGCGCTTTTATGTTCTAACAAATGACTTCTGTTGGTCTTGCGGCGAATAATCTTGCCAGATCCAGTGGCTCTCAGACGCTTGGCAGCCGCTTTGCGGGTCTTCAGCTTCGGCATGGTTCTCTTTAAATCAACACGGTCTACCATACTACGATAGTTAGGGCAGATCCCGCAAGCGCAAGAGTTGATTTTTTCAGATTTCCCTTCGCTGAATCGTTAGCCTGATTCACGCCAACGGGAGGTCTGGAATAAACTGACGACTTTTGGCGGCTTGCGTTACACTAGGTAAGAACTCTGCGGAACTATGACTAGTTGCGTGGAGCCTCCAGGCTTCGTGAAAGCAATCACTTCATGGAAGGTGGGTGGCTGACCCACTTTTTTTATTGGTAAATTACAATGGCTCATCCATTGATTCCGCAAATTATCGATCTCGCTAGTCCTGTCGCCGAATCCCTGGGACTGGAAGTTGTTGGTGCGGTATTTCAAACGAACCAGAACCCGCCAATCCTCCGGGTAGATATTCGCAATCCCCAACAGGATACGGGCTTGGATGATTGTGAGCGAATGAGTCGAGCGTTAGAAGCAGCATTAGATCAATCAGAGATGATTCCGAGTGCCTATGTTCTGGAGATTTCCAGCCCTGGGATTTCCCGAACATTGACGACCGATCGCGAATTTATTTCCTTTAAAGGGTTTGTGGTCACAGTAACAGCATCAGCCGCATTTGACGGTCAGCAGGAGTGGACTGGTCAACTTATTGGTCGAGATGACGATAGTGTGCGCCTGAGCCAGAGGGGTCGTGCGATCGCTATTCCCCGTTATTTAGTCAGTCGGGTGCAGCTTGACCAACAGCGGGCTTGATCGCTTTAGATTTGCACCATCACGTGATGGGATTGACCTGATTTATAGTTAAGCGGCTCACTCCACGGTTTTCTCATTTGTCTCATCGTTCCTCTTTTCTACGGAGATTTCTTTATGTCAATGGTCGCTTTGCCCGGACTCAGGGACATGATTGACAGTATTAGTCGAGAGCGCAATTTGCCCAAACTGGCTGTTCAGGCGGCGCTCCGTGAAGCGTTACTTAAAGGGTATGAGCGATATCGTCGGACACTGCGCTTGGATGGGGCAGGATTTGATGAAGAGTATTTTGCTAACTTTGAGGTGGAACTGGACGTTGAAGAGGAAGGATTTCGAGTTTTGGCGACGAAGACGATCGTCGAAGATGTGACGAATCCGGATCACCAGATTGCCCTTCAGGAAGTCCAAGAGGTGGCTGCTGAAGCTCAACCGGGAGATACTGTGGTGTTGGATGTCACCCCAGATCAGGGAGACTTCGGGCGGATGGCGGCGATTCAGACCAAGCAAGTGTTAGCCCAAAAGCTGCGGGATCAACAACGGAAGCTGGTGCAGGAAGAGTTCCAAGATTTAGAAAGTACCGTTTTACAGGCTCGGGTTCTGCGATTTGAGCGCCAATCAGTGATCATGGCGGTCAGTAGCGGCTTCGGACAACCGGAAGTGGAAGCGGAATTACCCAAGCGGGAGCAACTTCCAAATGATAACTATCGGGCAAACGCCACGTTTAAGGTTTATTTGAAGCGGGTGTCTGAAGGATCCCATCGAGGTCCACAACTTCTGGTTTCAAGAGCAGATGCGGGGTTGGTTGTCTATCTGTTTGCCAATGAAGTCCCGGAAATTGAGGATGAGATTGTCCGTATCGTGGCGGTCGCCAGGGAAGCCAATCCCCCCTCTCGATCGGTCGGTCCACGCACGAAGATTGCCGTGGATACGATCGAACGAGATGTTGATCCCGTGGGTGCCTGTATTGGTGCTAGAGGGTCACGGATCCAAGTCGTGGTGAATGAACTGCGTGGCGAAAAGATTGATGTGATCCGCTGGTCGCCTGATCCGGCTACTTATATTGCCAATGCTTTAAGTCCGGCTCGGGTGGATGAGGTTCGTTTGATGGATCCAGAAGGACGGCAGGCGCATGTCCTGGTTGCTGAAGATCAACTGAGTTTAGCGATCGGGAAAGAAGGACAAAATGTGCGCTTGGCGGCTCGGTTAACAGGCTGGAAAATTGATATTAAAGACTCTGCCAAATATGACTATGAGGCGGAAAACCGCAAGTTGGCTAGCCTTCAGGAAGCTCGCCGTCCTGCCCCAGTTGAAGACTATGAGGAAGACCTGGAGGATGAGGAACAGGAACGATTCGCTCCAGATGCGGAGAGCGATCTAGGAGCCGAGGAGGAGCCAGTGGTTGAGATGGAGGAGGATGCTTTAGAGGAGGATGAGATCCCCCTAGAAGAGGATGAATAGGGATTCGCGATCGCGAGAGAGGTTCGCTAGCATTAAGACTATATACGTCCGGGTTTAATCAGTTCAGTGAGGGTAATGAAACCCAACTACCGCTGTTGTGTTAGTTGCCGAAAAGTTGACCATAAATCTACCTTTTGGCGGATTGTCCGAATTTATCCGTCCCATCAGGTGCAGTTAGACAGGGGGATGGGGCGGTCCGCCTATCTTTGTCCTGATGAGCGATGTCTCCAGTTCGCTCAAAAGAAGGGTAGACTGGGACGAGTGTTGAAAGCTACGGTTCCGGAAACTATCTTCCGATCGCTTCAACAACGGTTGGTGGCACAGCCGCCATCTAAAGGGCTGGAGTCATCTGTGGATCAAATCAAGACAGAGCGTTAAAATAGGGATTTGGGATGGTTATAGACTGCATCCCTGTAGATTAGGTAGACTGGGTATGGTTTCGGCAGTTGGAGGGCTATAATGCACCCAAATGAGTAAGTCAATCGTCATGAGAACAACCTGAACGATGCAATGGAGTCTCATATCCGGTTCTACTCAAGGTGAATGAATCAGAGAAACGTGAAGTTGAGCCAGATACTCAACAATGTTCTAACTTTAGCCCAGTCACAGCCTCAAGAAATTTGTGCAAAATTGAAAGGGGACGTTCACAGGTAGATGCGATCTACCAGATTGCAGGGCGGGTTAAGCAGACATCTGCCTAAGTAGCCTGCGATCGCCAATGACGGCAAATGATGAACATTTAAAGCTCAAAGGATGCGATGTCGTTTTAGTGAAAGCGATAGGTAACTATGTGAAAACAGGATAGGGATGGAGAGGGAAGACTGGATGAACAGCGGTAAGGTCAGAATTTACGAGCTATCACGGGAATTAAATTTGGATAACAAAGATATATTGGCAGTCTGCGAGCAACTAAATATTTCGGTCAAAAGCCACAGTAGTACAATCACCGATTCTGAAGCAGAGCGGATTCGATCCGCTGCTGAGAAATATGCTGCTACTCACCCTACCTCTGTGAAGCCAGCCGCCCCCCGTCATGGGGCTAATCATCCAACTGCCGAATCGAAACCGAAAATAGTGCCTCCTGTGCAGAAGAAGCAACAAATTCTGGAAATTCGTAAGCCATCAATTCGTCCGGTTCCGGTTGCCAGTCCAGAGCCTCCTACACCACCTGCTAGTTATGCGGCGGCTCCTCAACCTGCGACTCCTCCAGCTACTACACCTCCGGTGAACCAGGCAGAACCCGTATCTCCTCAGTCGGTCGCTGCGCCACCGAACCGTCCTACTCAGCCTGTGAGTAGTGAACCTCTACCTGTGCCAGAGGCTATTGCTGCACCTGAGGAAGTGTTGGAGCAAGAGCTGCCTCGGGCTGAAGAAATTACCCCAGAGGTTCAGCCTGAGCCAGAACTGGAAGAAGAACCATCAATGGCGGTTGATCCCTTGCCCCAACCAGAACTAGCGGTGCCGCCTCAGCGACCTGAAGCTGCTCCTACTGTGGCTCGATCGAACTTGTCGAATCGCCCAATTCTGAAGCGCCCCCGGCAAGAGCAATCGCTTCAGGAAGAAGCATCAGTCGCACAGGCTAAACCCTCACAAAGTCGAGGGGAAGATAGTGGTGAGACTTCAACTCGACCGTCGCAGTCGCCGCCGCGACCTGTTGCTCCGGCTCGACAACCCTCCCATCCTAGTCGGCAGCAGCCAGCCGCCAAGCAATCTGACCACAAGCCTGCGCCGCCCTCTCGACCGCAGCAGACGATCGTTGAGTTACGTCGTCCGCGCCCGGTGCGGGCAGATGCGGCAGCTGGGGGTGTGGATGCCAAAGCACCAGACCGGAATCGTGATTTATCTGACGGCTCGGTGCTGAAAATTGGTAAGAGTAAAACTGAAGGGGATGGAACTCAGCCAGCCGCCTCGCTGATTGAATTGCAGGCGCGACCAACATTACCTCGTCTGTCTAAGAAAACCAAAGACTGGGAAGAAGAAGAAGAAGGTCGGGAGTTTCCCAGTAAGGTGGCCGCTAAGGCGGGAGCTAAGACAAAACGGCGAATTCAAACTGAACTCGACGAAGATGAGGATTTGGATATCCTGCTGGAAGAGGGCGACGAAGATGATGCCGATTCTCCGATGCAGGTTAGCTTGTCGTTAGTGCGTCCGGCTAAACCCAAGTCGATGGTACGTCAGGCTCCAGTTAAAGCACCGGCGGCTGCCCCAATTACGGCGAAGAAGAAAGCGACCAGTTTCCGCGATCGTCGCGATCGTCGCGATCAGGAAGTCAAAGTTGAAAAGCCAGAAAAGATTACACTGACCGGTAATCTGACAGTGCAAGAGTTGTCTAACATCATGGTGGTACCGGAGACGGATATCATTAGAACCCTCTTCTTTAAAGGAATTGCCGCCACAATTACTCAAACCCTTGATCTGGCAACGGCTACGATGGTGGCTGAAGAGCTAGGGGTCGTGGTGGAAACTGAGGAGAAGGCTTCTGAAGCTCGTAAGATCACAGAGATGTTGGATGCAAATGACCTGGAAAGCCTCCAGCGTCGTCCGCCGGTGGTGACGATTATGGGACACGTTGACCACGGTAAGACCACACTTCTGGATTCGATTCGTAAGACGAAGGTCGCTCAGGGGGAAGCCGGTGGGATTACCCAGCATATTGGGGCTTACCATGTCGATATGGAGCATAACGGTGTAGAACAACAGGTTGTTTTCCTGGATACGCCGGGTCACGAAGCCTTTACCGCTATGCGGGCACGGGGGGCGCGGGTCACAGATATTGCCATTCTGGTGGTGGCGGCTGATGATGGGGTTCGACCTCAGACGATTGAAGCGATCAGCCATGCGAAAGCGGCTGAAGTCCCGATCATCGTAGCGATCAACAAGGTGGATAAGGAAGACTCCCAACCCGATCGGGTGAAGCAGGAACTCACCGAGTATGGTCTGGTTCCGGAAGAGTGGGGCGGCGATGCCATTATGGTTCCTGTCAGTGCTCTAACGGGTGAAAATCTAGATACTCTGTTGGAAATGATTCTGCTGGTGGCGGAAGTTGAAGAACTGTATGCCAATCCCGATCGTCCGGCGAAGGGCACAGTGATTGAAGCTCACCTGGACAAAGCCAAGGGACCCGTGGCAACTCTATTGGTGCAAAACGGGACTCTCCGAGTCGGAGATGTGCTGGTGGCTGGTTCCGTCTTTGGCAAAGTCCGAGCCATGGTAGACGATCGGGGCAATCGCGTGAAGGAAGCGAATCCTTCCTTTGCGGTTGAGGTACTCGGTTTAGGGGATGTGCCAGCGGCAGGTGATGAGTTTGATGTCTTCTCGGATGAGAAGGATGCGCGTGCCGTATCTTCCTCGCGAACCGATGAGCAGCGTCAGTCTCGGTTGTTACAGGCTATGTCGTCTCGTCGGGTTAGTCTGAATACCCTGTCGGCGCGGGCTCAGGAAGGTGAGTTGAAGGAACTGAACCTGGTGCTGAAAGCCGATGTTCAGGGATCGGTAGAAGCGATTCTTGGTTCATTGCGGCAACTGCCTCAGAATGAAGTTCAGGTCAGAGTCCTGTATGCGGCTCCTGGTGAAATCACCGAAACGGATGTTGATCTAGCGGCGGCCAGCGATGCGGTGATTATTGGCTTCAACACTACCCTGGCGACAGGAGCGCGGCAGGCAGCCGACCAGGCCGGTGTGGATGTGCGGGATTACAACATCATCTACAAGCTACTGGATGATATTCAGGCGGCAATGGAAGGTCTGCTAGAACCGGAGTTGATTGAGGAAGCTTTGGGTCAGGCAGAAGTACGGGCGGTCTTTGCGGTTGGTCGAGGGGCTGTGGCTGGGTGTTACATCCAGTCTGGCAAGGTGATTCGTAATTGCAAGATTCGGGTTCGCCGTGATGGCAACAATGTCATCTATGAAGGCAATCTGGATTCCTTGAAGCGGATGCGGGAGGATGCTAAGGAAGTCAACGCTGGGTATGAGTGTGGTATTGGGATTGATGACTTCAATGATTGGGCAATGGGCGATATCATTGAGGCGTACCGGATGATTACCAAGCGGCGCACCTTATCTCCTAACAAGTAGGATGTCGAGTCAGTCGGGCTAGGGTGGCTGCCATAACCTCCCTAGTCTGACCGGTAACGGTGAAAACGAGCGCCTCTCGATAAATCCGTTGGGCAGCATGATGAATATGGTTGGCTGCCCCGCTAGAGACAGTAACAGCGGCGTGGGCACAGCGAACGGCCAAGTCGATCGCCCATGCCCTAAGTTTTAGCTTTTCCTCATAGGGTTGGGAGTCAGCCGCGAAGATTGCCGATCGGCAGGCTTGCCATTCCTGATGCAACTGGTGATAGGCGGCTTGAATAAAGTCAAGGGGGTTCTGGGTCACTGTGGTTTGAATCAGATCCAGTCCGGCTCTAGCACACCCGATCGCGAAAAAACTGTGGTGCAGCACATTCAGGGTGTCAGCTTGCTGAATCGCAGCGATCGGTTTCACCAGGACGACCTGTTCCGGCGGTAGAAACCAGTGATTGAACTGAGCCGTGACGGTATTAGTCGCAGTGAGAGCCGCTAATGGCATGGGTGGTGAGAAGTCAATCCTGCCGCCCTCTGTCTGAATAGTTGGCGTGAATGGCACCATCCCATAAACGACCTGCTGATCGGGCAAGAGTGCCGCCACAATCAAGGCTTGAAAGTAACCGCAGCCTGTGACCCAGGGGACAGTTCCCTCTAGCTGATAGCCTCCCTGCACAGGTGTAGCTTTAAGGGGGGGATGGCGGCGACGTAAATGAGAGAATCCTACACCCACCAGCACTTGCCCATTGCCCATTTGGGGTAAATAGGTCTGCTGGAGGCAGGCGTTATCACTGTGACACAGCAGACTGGCGGCACTTTGATGCTGGGCTTGCAGAAAGGCTAGGGCTCCAGAGTAACGTGCCATCAATTCCTGTACGCTGCGAAACATCTCCTCGGAAACCGCTAATCCCTGCCACCGTTCGGGAACTCGGAGGGCTAACCATCCCCGATCGCCCAATCCCTTTAAAGCGGTTCCGAGGATCTGAGGATCATGATCCAGGGTGATCGCATGAGGCGACACCTCTTGCTGCAAGTACGCTTCAATCTGTTCTAGAAGAGGCAGCATGGATAGATCAGTGATCAATTAAGGTTCAGGCAGGAACTTGAATCTTCTGACTCCCCGATAGCCCAAACGCGGTATGGATGATCTGTAAGGCTCGGACTCCATCCGCTTCGGCAACCAGACAACTGATTTTAATTTCTGACGTGGCGATCATCTGAATGTTAATTTGTTGCTTCGCTAACGCCTCAAACATCCGAGCCGCGACCCCCGGTTGATTCACCATCCCCGAGCCAACGATGCTGACCTTGGCGATCGCTGGATCAACCACAATTTCGCTAAATCCCAGTTCCGAGGCAACGCTTTCTAGAGCTGAACGAGCCGCTTCGGCATCCATCTGGGCGACGGTGAAGGCAATGTCCCGAGTGGTTACACCCTGCATTACTCGGCAGCGTTGGGACTGAATAATCATGTCCACACTAATATTGTGGCTTGCCAGGAGTTGAAACACTTTAGCCGCCATACCGGGTCGATCGGGGATATGGCGAATGGCGAGACGAGCTTGTTTCAGATCAAGTGCCACTCCTCGCACCGGTGGTGGCGGGGTAGGAATATGAGGTAGATCAGTGGTTTCGTGGGGGTTCGGGTCTGCCAGGGGCTGATGTAGGGCGGATTGTTCCACATTAAACACCCGACAGAGGGCCGCGATCGCGCGATCACAATCATTCTGGGCAATCACACAACTGACTTTGACCTCTGAGGTAGAGATCATTTGAATATTGATGCCTGCCTCTGCCAGGGTGGCAAACATCTGGGCGGCGACCCCAGGACGACCAATCATCCCCGCTCCTGCGATCGCTACCTTCGCAATCTGTTGCTCCACCATCACCTCTGCCCCATCCGGGGAGACTGGCAGACCGCCACACAGAGCGGGAATAATGGCATTAGCGACGGCTTCGGCGCGGTTGAGGGAGTCTTTGGTAACCGTAAAGGCAATATCGTTACTATTGCCTTCGTGAATGGACTGAATAATCAGGTCAACGTCCAGATCCTGGGAGGCGATTTCTCCGAACAAGCGGGCGGCGACCCCGGGACGATCGGGGACTCGCAGGAGGGAAACCTTTGCTTGATCCGTATCAAACTCCACCCCATCGACTGCCCGGGTGAGTTCTAGTCCTTCTAATGAACGGGACTGTGGTATGGAGGAGATCACCCAGGTTCCTGGTTCATCGCTCCAACTCGATCGCACGACTAAGGGAACGCCAAAGTTCCGGGCAATCTCAACCGCCCGGGGATGTAAAACTTTAGCGCCCAGACTGGCCAGTTCCAGCATTTCATCTGAGGTGATCTCGGTCATCAGTTGAGCATCGGGCACCAGCCGGGGATCGGTGGTGAGAATTCCGGGCACGTCGGTGTAAATTTCACAAAAGTCGGCTTTTAAGGCTGCGGCAAGGGCAACGGCAGAGGTATCTGACCCCCCTCGTCCCAGGGTAGTGATCTCTAAATCATTGGTGCTGCTGATGCCCTGAAATCCGGCGACAACAACGACCGCTCCTTGATTTAAGTGGCGTGTCAGGCGATCGGTTTCAATCCGTAAAATCCGGGCGCGGGTGTGTTCTGCCTCCGTCACAATGCCCACCTGGGCTCCAGTTAGGGAAATAGCAGGTTGTCCCAGTTCCTGAAGTGCCATGCTGAGGAGGGCAATAGACACCTGTTCTCCAGTGGACAGTAGCATGTCCATTTCCCGCCGACTGGGATTGGTTGAGATTTCATTTGCTAGTTTAACTAAACCATCCGTTGTCTTACCCATTGCGGACACAACGACAACGACCGTATTACCTGCTTCGACCGTTCGCCGCACCCGTTGAGCGACCGCCTGAATGCGATCGACGCTACCAACCGATGTTCCCCCGTATTTTTGGACAATTAACGCCATAGCTCACCCACCAACCCAAGAAGCTTAACCTTAACTCTATTAGTAGCAATCCTAAAATCATCGATGTCTTGAGCGGAAGCCACATCAGGATGAACCTTGAACTGTCAGCATTGCCTCTGCGATCGATGGTTTAGGATCACTCATTCCATATTCAGTCCAGATTAGTATTAAACATCAACTGGTGGGATCAGACACGTTTCTATTGCAGAAATCAGTGTTGCTTGACACTGGCTGGAGGGGAGCAAGCCGCCTATTTCGGGTGGAACGCTGTAATTTTTTAAAGAGAGAGCAGGTCATAAGCCGGGTTCTGTCATCTGACTGACGGGCAGCCAGGGGACGGTTATCTATCTGGGATACTTGTTACCAAGCACCTCAAGCGGACTCACAGGGGCGTACCCCTGCCGAAGCTGGTAAAAGACCAACCGTTGCTCCTACTGCCTTGCTTCCAACCGGGGTTTACCGAGCCAGTACCTCTCGATACTGCTGGTGCGCTCTTACCACACCCTTGCACCCTTACCTGTGAGTGAATCACTCCATCGGCGGTATGTTTCTGTGGCACTATCCTCACGTTCACACGCACTGGACGTTATCCAGCAAGTTTGGTCTTTCGGAAGCCCGGACTTTCCTCGAACGAAGTGATCGTTCGCAACCGTCTCGCCTCCTCTCTCTGGTATTAGTTTAATCGTTCAAGCAGGCTATTTGGGATTCCAGGGTAGTCCGGCAGTCCAGGGTAGTTTAGTCAGAACGAAGCGACAGAGAATATGGACACGATCGCCCCCTAAAGTTCTGACCGGCCCAACCAACCGCAAGGCTAACTCAAGGAAAAATTCTAACTCCTGTTTTTGTTGCATAAAGCGAGCGTATTTTTTTTTGTTCGCATCTGGGCCTTTAGGATGATTCAGCCCTTTAATGTCCACTAACACTTTGACGACTTCCAGTTCCAACGCGACCGGAATTTTAGGATCTGGATCTCGGCGCTTCAAAACATCTTCAGCCGTAATCGTTTCTTTCAAAGTGGTGTTAGGCGCGATCGAGCTAAAAGCTTGCTCTTGAAACAGGTCTAATGTGCTACCTGGAACTAATCGAGTTACCCGCCGCGATCGTCCTTCAAAATCGGTTAGGGCACAGTAATCCCAATCTACGTAAATTGAATGGGATTTAGACTTATTACTAATGCTAATGGCTAATTGTTTAAGCTTATCGAACTCATACCGCTTCTCAAATTTAAAGCTAACTCCTAAGATGTTTTGTAGCGATAAATTTTCTAGTTGTTGTTTAAGTAACGCTTCATCTAATCGAATTGTATATTCATCATTAAACGCTCTGATGATCCAAAACAGGAAGAAAGCAATGCACAATAAATATCCTGTAAAAATAATCAGTTGCATAGTCGTTACCGACGACGAATCGCCTGAATAAATTTTCTGGCAGGTTTATCACTATAGCCTTCTTGAATTGTGGTAATTGTGGAAAAGTTTTCAAACCAGCCTCTACGCCAGAAAAAGAAGACGAGCAATAGTCCAGTAATGAACATGGCTCCCAGGCAAATTGGATATCCCCAGTACCAATCTAGCTCTGGCATATTGAAAGGAGATTTTTCCGGATTAAAGTTCATGCCGTAGACTCCAGCAATAAAAGTGAGAGGAATGAAGATCGATGACATCACGGTAAGAAACTTCATCACTTCATTCATCTTGTTGCTAACAGAAGATAAATAAACATCCATCAAGCTAGATGCTAGCTCCCGGTAAGTTTCTACCATATCTAATACTTGAATTGTATGGTCATAGCAGTCTCTAAAATAAATTCTGACTTCATGGCTAATCAAATTACTACCATCTCGAATCAGTGAGTTAATCGCGTCTCGTTGTGGCCAAATAGCTCGGCGTAAGGTGAGTAATTCCCGTTTAAGCTCATGAATTTTTTCTAGGGTTTGTCGCGAGGGATTGGCAACAACCTCGTCTTCTAATTCTTCTAGCCGTTCCCCATAGGATTCTAAAACTGGAAAAAACCCATCAATAATGGAGTCAATTAAGGCATAGGCAAGGTAGTCCGAACCATTTTTCCGAATGAGTCCTTTGTTCATGCGAATTCGTTCCCGAATTAAGCCAAAAGAATCATATTCTGGTTCCTCTTGAATCGTTAATAAATAGTGTTGACCTAAGATGAAACTCACCTGCTCACTGAGAAAACCTTCATCATTTTTCTTCAGTGTTACCATGCGAGTGATGACCAAAAGTTGGTTCTCATATTCTTCAACTTTAGGACGCTGTGGCACATTGACAACATCTTCTAAAACCAGAGGATGCAGTGAAAAGATCTTGCCAATCCGTTGCATAATATCTTCACTTCCCAACCCTTTGACATCAACCCAGGACACAGATGCTGTATCCAGGTGCGGGGCACATTCTTCCGGTGCAGTGAGTTCCAGTCGAACGGCTTTATTTTCGTTGTAGTCAATCAAGACAATAACGGGAGGTGCGGCATCAGGGTCAATTTCTAGGGTTCCAGGAGCGCTACCTGGTTCGTCATAGAAGTAATCGACATAGGAATCATCATCATCAGAATCATCCTCGACTATAGGATCGGGATTAAGCCGGAACCGATTTTCAACCATATCAGTGTGCCTAAGATGCGATTTAAATGACTATCCTACTCTGTATCTTCGTCAACAGATCTGACCGCTAATGAATACGATCGCGATGAAAGAGGGTTAGAAAGGTGCTAACCATAGCCTGAAATTCAGCGATAGTTTGAAAATAGTTCTAACTCATCGATCGCCTCCCTGCTGTTTCAACGTCTAATAGTTTTGAAGCTACCACCTTTTATTCCGTTGAATGCTGGATCGGCAAAGTAAGCAGAAAGGTTGTCCCTTTGCCTGGATCTGAGTTTAACCTCACTTAATCACCCTGTTTGCCTATGACAATTTCCTGGCTAATCGATCAGCCTAAATTACTACTGAATGTCATAACCAATTAATTTCTCTGAGTAGCTAATTAATGAGCTTGACCAGTGCTGTTGCAAAATTTGTATGAATGGGTAAATCACCTCGCACCGGGGCTTGTCCGGCTGAACCAGCAGGTGATAATTCAACTTATTGAGTAGAATTGACTACCGCTTTGTGGTTTTAAACAGGATTTCCGGCTCTTCTAAAGCTGAGTAATCAATGAACCCTTCCATGCGGGATTCTGAGGCTGTAAACCGAGCCAGAACTTCGGGATGAATGGGTTCGATCGATCGCACACCACGGCTGGTAAAAAACGTGAAATCAATGCTACCGACTCGCACTAAGTCACCATCTTTTAGGAGCTGGCGTTGTTGAATCCGTGTACCGTTAATAAACGAGCCGTTCATGCTATTCAGATCAATCAGATGAAAGCCGACATTTGGCACGTATAGAATCACCGCATGGCGACGGGACATGGCACGATCGCGTAATGGTAAGGCGGCATCCCGATTCCGTCCCAATGTCCAAACCATCTGGGGCTGAACCAGAGTTTGGGATTCCCCTAATAAATTTGTTACCAGGTAAACCCGTTGTCCTTGCACCATGCCCTGAACGTATCTCAGGGTGGATGCCTCGGCTGTGGCAACATAACTGGCACCCTCTGATTTTTCTGGGGGCAGGTCAATTAGTAAAGTGGGTGCTTTAGTAAAGGCGACATCTTCGCTGTCACTATCGCCACTGTTAGAAGCTAAGGGAAAGTCGATGGGGGCATCTTGATCAGTCGTTGGGGGAGTGGCTGCCAGTGTAAGCTCACCAGCCAGTTGCCTGTGAAATTCAGTTGAGCTTGAATCTGAGTTCATTGGTTACTCCCAAGACATTCCATCGTGTGACACTTGTCATTACTCTACGACCGCTGCTTAGAATTGCTCTCTGTCCTAAGGAAATTGATATCTCTTAGTCAGAACTTATTTCCTTACAAGGGGTCGAGTTTAGAATGCCCTGGGAACACGGTGTACTAACGTATACTGATAGCTTGCGGTTAAGAAATTATTACGTTAGGTGAGAGATTAGCTGTCGAGGCGGTTCCAAATCTGCCATGCCGCTTTACCATTGGCACATAGTTTATTCAAGTGTTCTAGCTCCCGGTAAGTATCCATACATTGCCAAAAGCCATTGTGCTGATAAACGACCAGTTCGCCTAACGCTGCCAGGGTTTTTAGAGGGGCGGCTTCAAACACGGTCTCATCTCCTTCAATCAGGTCTAGCACTTTACGATGAAGGACAAAATACCCCCCGTTAATCCACCCTTCACTGGTTTGGGGCTTTTCCTTAAACACATTGACGGCAGCATCCTCGATCACTAATTCACCGAATCGTGAGGGCGGACGAACGGCCGTCACAGTCGCCAGCTTCCCGTGGCTGTGATGGAACTTAACCAGTTCTTCGATATTGACGTTGCATACGCCATCCCCATAGGTTGCCATGAACAAATCACTATCCATTTGTCGCAGGTAGGGAGCCATCCGTTTGAGCCGCCCGCCGGTCATGGTTTCCTGTCCGGTATCAATCATCCAAATTTTCCAGTCGGCTTCGTCGTTGCCATTGCCGATTTTCCTGACTTCCTTGTTACCTAAATCAAGCACAATATCGTTATGGTTCCAGTCGTAGTTGTAAAAATACTCCCGAATCACTTCGCCCTTATAGCCCAGACATAGCATGAAATTCTTGTACCCGTAATAGGAGTACGTTTTCATGATGTGCCAGATAATCGGACGATCGCCCACTTGAATGATTGGCTTCGGACGAAATTCGGTTTCTTCTCGTAGCCGGGTGCCTTTTCCACCACAAAGAATAACTACAGGAATAGAGTTGTTCATGTGCGCCTCAAGCGTTAGTTAAGTGAAGGGGGAAGAACGATCGACTGGATATACGCTAGAGTTCTTCCCTTTAAGCCTCGAACAAGGGGATTACAACGTAGCCGCAACGCGATCGCTGGCATCCTCGGATAACCGAGAGCGCATTTGAGCGACTTCAGCCTGAATTGACGGTAAGGTTGCCAGGACATCGAGTAGTTCCTCGCACTCTTGCACCGCAACATTGCAGTCCTTCAGGACATCTTGGTTCAAGCGATCGCACAGACTTTGCACCAAAATCTCAACGATATCCTGATAAGCTTCTAGCTTCAGATCTCCTTGTTGAAAACGTTTGGGATTCACGCCCCAGCGCAGAATTTGCAGAGCTTTTTTCGGAGAAGCTTCCAGGAAGTTCGTTTTGGCAACGTGCCGAATTACCTCTGCTAACCCTTGCTTGAGGTTGGGTTCCGGCACAGTCAGGTCATCACACAGGGCTTGCAACGTTTGTAACTGCTGATCCAGGGTGGCCGTAGAGAATGGCACCAAATCGGCAACAATCATGTCACCGGAAGAACTGATCGATGAGTTATATGCTGTTTCCAGGGCATTGATCAGGGTATTAATGTCAATTTGATCATCCCAATCAACCTGTCCCAGGAAAAAGGATTCTTCATAACCGGGTTGCACTCCCTGGAAGTAAATGGGCAACTCTTTTCCAGACTCAATAATCTTGTAGAGTGCCACTTCCAGGCTTTCCGTCGGCCACCCCAAGTTACGCACCAGCAAGAACTTCAGGCGATCGGGCTCAGACAGCACCAAGCCGTTAAGTAGCAGATGCACCGCTTCGCCCACGTTTTGTCCGGCGACATAGCGATCGGGCGCATGGATATTCACTGGTAATCCCTGTTCGACCCTGCCACTAATTTGCTCGCACATGGCACTGTTTTCCAGCATGTGGGTGAACCGCACCATGCCGTAGCGCACTTGCCCCACTTGAGTTGCCTGGGCAAACAGCCACTCTGCTACTTTTTTAGAGGCAGCATAAACTTCGGCTGTGAAGTAACGCGAGGCTTTCCCAGTCGAGGAGAAAATACATTGGTGTACGCCAAACTCCTCACACAGGCGGATGATATTCACTGTGCCAAAAATGTTGCTGGTGATCGTTTCCCGAATTTGTTTTTCGGCTAAACCGGGATGGCGTTGAGCGGCAACATGGAAAACAATTTCTGGTTTCTCTATCTCAAAAATCTGCTTGCTAGTAGAATAATCCCGGATGTCAGCGGCATAGAGCGCAACATTTGCAGCTTGCCCCGCGATCGGCTGGAGTGCCTTATCGCCTGAACAGCGAGCCTTATCAATAGAAACAATTCGCTTCGGACCTAGCTCCAATAGTTTATGAATTAAATAAGTCCCAACGCAGCCCTCACCACCCGTCACCAATACCACTTTATCCTGCAACTCGCGCCGCACCTCGGCTTCGTAAAGGTGTAGCGGACGTGTCCATGCTTCATAGAATGGATCACCCTGTAACCGCCCGGTAACTTGATAGGCGCGGATTAAATCTTGGGTTAATTGCCGTAACTGTGCTAAAACGTCAGGATCCTCGGGAGGAGGTGAACCGGGTGGAACAACCTGCTGCATGCGTTCAATGATGTCGCTGATCGTCAGGGGTGCAGTTTGCATGGTTTGAGTCATCCCCAAAATATGGTTTGATGTTTTTCTTTAACAGTCAAGCATCCACCGAATGTATGGGCTTCTACTGAGTCTGTGCCAAGGTATTCCGGCAAGTTTGTCGAAGTTTTACAAACTTCTGAGATTTTGTAAAAATTTAATGTGACTAGCATTACCAAAATTTGAACAGTTCCGGGTTTTTACTTGGATGATGCAGATGCGTCCGCCTTAGGACGATTGGCGACCTAACGGGAAACCTTAAGCGAACCGCCAATCATCTGGATTCAGTTAGGAGGGAAGTGCATCGGATCTAGAGACTAGATCTTCCAGCCATAGAGTACCCTGAGAAAAAGCCGCTGTCACAGAGTATGTCTTTAAATGAAGAAAAATTTCTACGATGATGGTTGCAAGCCAGGTAAAACCGTTATTTGTAAAGAAATATAAAAAACTGTTTGTAGCCAGCTTCGACTTTGTCAGTCTATGAACCGACTCGATGGCGATTCCGGCGAACGAGAAAATCAGGTAAGTCGATTTTAATGCCGCGATTCAACTGGGGAGACGTTGAAGGGAGATGTCGGAAATCTGATTCAGGCGGTTCTGGGGTGATTGCTTGGAGGGCGGTGAGTAGCTCTGATAGTTCGCCAGAAGCCGTTGGCAGGGCTTGTTCAACGAGCTCTTTGAATTTTTGTACTTGCGCTTGATGGTTAAAATACCGATCTTTCCAATGTTGAATGGCGGCTTCATATTCGCTAGCCTGCTGGACTTGCTTGAGAATTTGCTCTTGCATGTCAGCCGTTTGCTGCTCCAATTCAGCGACCCGAACCTGGTGTCGATCGCGCTCTAGTTCCAATTCCTGACAAGCATGTTGCAACATCGCCTGAGCGGTGGTTTGGCGGGAGATCTGAATTTCTAGCTCTTCAACTTGCAGGTGCGCTGCGGCTAATTCGCGATCGGTGGAGGGTTCCCGGTTGGTTCGTTTCGTGGTTTGGGCTTGATGTAGATGATCAATTAACGCCTGTTGCTCTTGGAGGGCGGCATGGGCGCGGTGTAGCTCGGTTTCCAGTTGATGCACCGCCGTATTGCGGGCGAGTAATTGCTGGGTGAGATTGCGAACCTGTTCCTCGGACTGGTTTAACTGAATTTCCAGGCTACTCGATTGAGTCCGGGCGGCAATCACTTCCGCCTCTAGTTGCATCAATCGGGCTTGTTGGGCATCAAACGTGGTTTGTAATTCGGTCAGTTGATGTTCGAGATGGGTCTGATGTGCCTGAACCTCCGCCCGATCGCTGGCAATGCGACTGCGTAAATCCTCTAGCTTATTTTGTTGTGCCTGCGCCTGAGCTTCAACACTGGTGAGCAGATCATGCAGCGATTGATCCCGTTGTTGCGTTTGATTTTGCTGGCTTTCTAGAATCTGTTGTTGTTGAGCCAGTTGGCGCTTTAAGTGCGCGATCGCCTGTTGTTGAATGTTGGCGATTTCTTCGGTAGAAGCTAATTGGTTTTCCAGCAGCCGTTGATCGACCATTTGCAGGCGCAGTTCATGCAGCGACTCCAGGGACTGATCCAGGGCTTGCTCCAAATGGCGAATTCGTTCGACCTGTTCATGGGCTAAGGATTGGGCCTGGGTAAGTTCTGCTAACAACTGTTGCTGCTGCTGATCCCACGCCTGCTGGTGCTGTTGCAGTTCGGCGGCGGATTCCTGCTCTAAGCGATGGATGATGGCTGGCATCGCCTGGTTGACTTCGCGTCCACTGGTAAGAGATTGCACATTCAACCGCTGCTTGAGTTTTGAGAGGCCAGTAAAGTGCGTCGCTTTGTCAAACAAGCTGAGTTGGTCAAAACTGACCGCTTCCCCGACAGAACAGGAATTTGCCACGACATCCGGTTCAGACACCAGGAACCTCCCAAGGGTGATCAGCTACCTACGGCAATCGGCACGATCGCGATTTCACTGATCGTACCCGTAAGTACGTTATCTGAGGCAGTCAACGCTCCAAGCGAAACTTGGAATTTTGGATAACCACAGTACGAGAAACTGCACGAAATTGCAAGTTCCGACTATACGTGGAGAACAGCATTCTGGGCACAAACTCAAGAAATCTTTAAGATGCCGCATTCTGATGCTCAGCTTGATTTGGGGCATCTGCCTTATTCAGTGACCAACGATAGTCGATCGCCAAATGATGCCGCTCACATGCTTCTTCCAGTTGTTTTTGTTGCGCCAACGCTTTCCGCAGGGTAATGATTAATTGCTGAACTTGTTCCTGAATTGCTGACTTACGAACTACGGACGACATGGTTTGGCGTTCCAGGAGTTGGAGCAGTAGTTCGTAATGAATATGAGAGGGCAGAGGAATGGGTTCCATAAAAACTAACCTACCTGTAATCGAACTTAGTATGGTGTGAGAGTAGAGCGTTAGCTGGGGCGATCAGTCAACTAGCTTTGCGGTCAGGGGACTGATATCAATTCAGCCCCCCACTCAGGTACAAAGCCTAGGGTTTAGCCTGTATCAAACCGTTTCTATGGAAAATTCCCGGTTCCGATGGGAGTTGTGACCAGGGGATCGAAGAGTTGGGCTAATGCCAGTCCTGGATCCGGTTGTTTCACCAATGATTCGCCAATTAATACCGCCTGAACCCCGGCACTAGTGACCTGCTCTAAATCGCCTGCTGTAAACAGCCCGGATTCGCTGACGACAGTAATTCCTCGCGTTTGAATCTGGTCTTGCCGCTCAGCTATTAAGCGACACGTCGTTTGCAGATCAACCGAGAAGTCTTCTAAATTCCGATTATTAATGCCGACCAGTTGTACGCCCTCTAATGCCAGTACGCGATCGAATTCTGCTAATGTATGTACTTCAATCAACGGAGTCATACCCAGACCCATAGCAATTTTCAGGAAGTACTGTAAGTCTTTATCCGACAGAATTGCCGCAATGAGCAGGACGGCATCGGCTCCATGCGCCCGTGCCAAATACATCTGGTAGGGGTAGAGGATAAAATCTTTGCAGAGTAAGGGCAGGTGGGTGACGGCACGAATCCGAGCCAGATTTTCAAAGCTGCCCTGGAAAAATTCTGTGTCTGTGAGTACCGATAGGCAGGAGGCTCCTCCCCGATCGTAAGCCTGGGCGATCGCCACTGGATCAAAGTCCTCCCGAATCACCCCTTTACTGGGGGAGGCTTTTTTCACTTCGGCAATCACCGCCGGTTGCGTTCTGCCTGCTTGCAAGGCGGCTAAAAAGTCGCGGGGTGGGGGGAGATCCCGCACCTGTTTTTGCAGTTCTAGCAGCGGTTGGCGCTCCCGCATTTGCTCCACTTCGTCTTCCTTATGCCAGACGATTTTTTCAAGGATGTGACGGGGATCCGCATCAGGGACAGCCACTTGGTATCGCAGTTCCTGCACAGAAACGACAGGATTAGGACGACGACGACGAATTTGCATAAGTAATTCAGTGGACAGTGAACGGTGAACTGAAGCTTGACCAGTGGTGAGGAGCCTAATCCCTGAATCAGAAATTCTGAATCAAAGTTAATTTGAGCAGCCATAGCCCCATCAGGTATGACTGCTAAATCAAACTACCTGATAGCGTAACGCAGTCTGAGGAATTAATGGGGAGATAATGCCCGTTTATAGGCTTCATCCAGGATTTCTGCCAGGGTCGGATGGGCATGTACCAGGAAGGCGAGATCCTGAATAGATTGCCGTTGGGCAATGGCACTGGCGGCTTCATGAATTAAGTCAGAGGCATGGATGCCAAAGATATGGACTCCTAACACTTCACCCGTGTCTTTGCGGTAGATCACTTTGGCAATTCCATCGGTTTCACCTTCCGCGATCGCCTTGGCATTGCCCTTAAAGTAGGTCTGAACGGCGGCGACCTCAAACCCCTCTGCCTGTCCTTTCTCCTTAGCGGCGGGTTCGGTCATGCCAACAAAGCCAATTTCGGGATGGGTGAAGGCGGCGGCAGGAATGCTGTGGTAGTCCACGGTACGGGGTCGTCCGGCGATCGTCTCGACTACGGCAATCCCTTGGGCAGAAGCGGCATGAGCCAGCATCATTTTGCCAGTTGCATCCCCGATCGCCCAGAGATGGGGCACAGTTTTACCATCCTGACTGACCCCAAGGTAGTCGTCTACTGGGATAAACCCTCGGCGATCAAGATCAATGCCCACTGATTCCAGTCCGAGATCTTTAGTCAGGGGGACGCGTCCAGTTGCCACGAGGCAAGCATCAACCTCTAGCACTTCTACGACTTCCTTGGTTTTGACATCTGCCAATTCGATCGCCACAGGGGAGCCAGGAATCACCCGTTTTGCCAGCATTCCAACTTTCGTTTCAATATCGCGGGGGGTAATCAGCACCCGTTTTGCCAAGTCCGCAATCCGGGGATCAAACCCCGGCATCAGTTGATCGAGGGCTTCAATCAAGGTGATTTCGCACCCGAGAGCAGAATAAACATCGGCAAATTCTAACCCAATGTAGCCACTGCCAATAATGGCGATCCATTGAGGTAAGGATTCTAACCGCACAGCATCATCGCTGGTGAACACGGTTTTGCCATCCACCTCAATCCCCGGCGGCACAAAGGGAATGGAGCCTGTTGCCAGGATGATGTCTTTAGCGGTAATGCTTCTTTCCCCGTCCGGCGTAGCAACGGTGACTTTTTGCTCACCAGCCACTTTGCCCCAGCCCTTGATGATGTCTACCCCCAGGCGTTTGAGGCTATTTACCAAACCGTCTCGTTGCTTGGTGACGATCATATTGGCGTGATCCGCGATCGCTTGCCGATCAAACGTTACGTCACTCAGTTGGATGCCCAATGCTTTGAGGTGATGAGCATCGCGGAGTTCACGGACTCGTCCGGATGCCGCTAGTAGCGCTTTAGAAGGGATACAGCCGCGATTGACACAGGTGCCACCCATATCAGCCGCTTCCACAATGGCGGTCTTTAATCCACAGCTGACCGCATGAAGTGCCGCTCCATGTCCACCGACACCCGCTCCAATAATCAGCAAATCGTAATCAAATGATTGACTCACAGCATTCTCCTAGCGCGTTCCCCACCTATTGTCGATCGTAGGTGGCTGATCAGACAATCTTCTCAGTTATGAAACTTATTTTCCTAAGGAAAAATCAGGTCAAGCTAGAAACTACGGACATTGAGAACAGCGACCCAGGTTGATCCAACCAGTTACCCGGAGGACTTTTGCAATAATTCTGGATAAGATTGGGCATCTTGATCATAGAAACCTGTCTCATGTAGTGGGGGAATTTAAGGCAGATTCGTGGCTAGGAAGGTGTTTCGGCTAGACCTGACGGTGTTTCATCCCTTGCGGGATGGCTTGAGGGATAGCGTAAAGACCGCCCGCATAGTCCAGCCATCATGATCCGAATCAAGCGAGCCGTTGGGTGTTTTGGAATCTTCATTATTGGAGTCATTTGGAGTTAGATGCCATGAATCAGCAGCAGCGAAATTTGCGTCACGCCGCCGCCGAAGCGTTTATTGAATCCCTTGACCAGCTACAACAAACGCTCCAGTCTGCTGACCAGCCGCCAGCACCACCGATCCGATCGACCCCCGTAAAACGTCCTGAACCCCCTGTTAGTTCACCGGCTCAATTTGATCTGGGTAGCTTTGAACAAGCCGTAGCGGATATTGAGCAATTTATTCAAGCCAACCAGGCGGCCAAGATCCATAAAAACCAGCCGTTTTAATTGAAATTAGCTTTAAGGTTGGCTGGTCAGGACAGAAAAGCTGGATTGATGCTGGGCTTCACTGGCTGGTCATTCGCTGGCGCTTGGCTTCATACAGCAGCAGGGCTGCCGCGATCGCAACATTCAGCGATTCCACACCGGGATGCAAGGGAATGGTGACTTGATAGTCTGCCAGTGCCGCTACGGAGGCAGATAATCCAGCCCCTTCATTGCCCAATAGAATCAAGGTGGGTTGACGCAAATCAATCTCCCAGTAGGTAAGACTGGCTGTTGGCAGGGTTGCCACGAGTTGCATGCCCTGTTGTTGATACTGTTTCAGATCGAAATAGAGATCAGAACTAACGGCGATCGGCATTTGAAACCACTGACCTGCCGAGGCTCGCAGCACTTTGGGGTGATCAGGCTCAACACCATCGTCACTCAGTAGCAAGCCATCTGCCCCTGCCGCCGCTGCTGTCCGGATCATGGTGCCGAGATTGCCAGGATCTTGAATGGTTTCCAACACTAATCCCAGACGGGTGAACACGGGGCTGGGCATGGCTGTTCGGTCAACGGTGGCGACGACTCCATCGGGTTCGACGGTTGTGGCGATCGCCCGCAGCACTTCTGGACTCACGACTTCAATTCGATGCGCTGATTGCCTGGCTCGATCGCAGAGGTCGGGGTAGCGAGTTTGCCAGTCACTGGTATAGCAGAGCGTGATCAACTGCCGCTGCGCTACACAAGCCGCTTCTAACAGATGTGTTCCTTCCACCAAAAAGACTTGCTGTTCTCGCCGTGTTTTTGTCCGATGTAATTTTCGGAGTTGTTTGACTAAGGGGTTTTGCAAGCTAGTCAGCATACGAGGCTGGAAGGAACGCAATGGTTAAGCTGCAAGTAGTTATCGGGCAGTCAGAGGTTTAACTGAATTGGGCAGTTGGCAGGCAATTAGAATTTTGTTACAAACCGTAGCAAAACTATAAGGAAATCTGACGAATTTAAATTTATTTGACCTAAAAATAAAAATGTTTACACAGCTGCGTGTAAACATTTTCGGTGGTATGCGGAACCCGGGACTTGAACCCGGAAGTCTTTGCAGACACTAGAACCTGAATCTAGCGCGTCTACCAATTCCGCCAGTTCCGCTTGTGCAGGTGTTTACCCGCGATTTCTTATCGTCGGGCAAGTTCGTGAATTTGTCAACTCCTTTTGTAATTGATTTGTGACGACTGTGGAGCCAGGTTGCCAAAAGTCAGGGGGAGCTGTTTAGGAAAAAAACTAGACATCTGGAATCTTTCCGGTAGAATCTAAACCGGACTCAGCAAGATGTCCGCGCATGAGGAACAGAAGTGAATGAGGAGGACAGACCAATTACTCGCTCTCTCAGCCTACCCAATAGCAACTCTTCACCTGAAGAAGATAAGTCGGCCCTATATCTCTGGGGTGGTCATTCCCTGACTGGTCAAGTTACAGTCAGTGGGGCAAAAAATGCCGCGTTAGTTTTAATGGCAGGAGCAATACTTTGTCCAGAGGACTGTCGTCTGCGCAATGTTCCCTCGCTTGTAGATGTCAATCGGATGGGCGAAATCCTCTCCTCCCTTGGCGTGAAACTAGAGCGTCAGGGAGATGCCTTAGAGATTAATGCCGCCCACATCGGTCAGTCTAAAGCTCCATACGAATTAGTTAGCCAGCTTCGAGCCAGCTTTTTTATCATTGGTCCTCTCCTGGCTCGGTTAGGGGTGGCGAGGGTTCCTCTGCCGGGTGGCTGTGCGATCGGGGCTAGACCTGTGGATTTGCATGTTCGAGGACTACAGGCATTGGGAGCCGAGGTGCATATCGATCATGGGATGGTGAATGCCTATGTGAGAGGGCAGAATAAACGATTGCAGGGAGCGAAGATTTATCTGGATTGTCCCAGTGTGGGGGCAACGGAAACGCTGATGATGGCGGCAACCTTGGCTGAGGGTGAGACGATTATTGAGAATGCGGCTCAAGAGCCGGAAGTAGTTGATCTGGCAAACTTCTGTCGGGCGATGGGTGCCAAAATTCGGGGGGCAGGCACCAACACTATCGTGATTGTTGGGGTGCCGCGATTACATTCAACGGATTACTCAATTATTCCCGATCGGGTAGAAGCGGGTACTTTTCTGGTGGCAGGAGCGATTACCCGTTCCGAAATTATTGTATCTCCCGTTGTGCCGGATCATTTAACGGCGGTGATTGCTAAATTGCAAGCGATCGGCGCCCAGGTTACGCCTGAAGGCTTAAATGCTCTCCGGATTTCTCCGGCGGAACGCTTAGTGGCAACTGACATTGAAACGCTACCGTATCCTGGATTTCCGACGGATATGCAGGCGCAGTTCATGTCATTGTTGACCGTGAGTGAAGGCAATAGCGTCATTACAGAGAATATCTTTGAGAATCGCTTGCGCCATGTGGCAGAGCTAAACCGTATGGGAGCGAATATCCGCGTTAAAGGCAACTGTGCGATCGTGCGTGGGGTTCCCCGGTTGTCGGGTGCGCCTGTAGTAGCCACGGATTTGCGGGCATCGGCAGCCTTAGTGCTGGCAGGGTTGGCGGCGGAAGGTCAGACCACGATCCAGGGATTGCATCACCTCGATCGAGGGTACGAGCAGCTAGAGGTGAAATTGCAAAAGCTGGGTGCTCGTTTACAACGGGTGCAGGATTACACCAGTGCTGAAAATCAAGCGGTGAGTCTGGCATCAAACGTATCGACGCTGCCATCGGTCGGCACCAACTAGGGTTACTTCGGCAGGGAGTGGCGCATTCTCGCTATACTGACGGAAAAGAGGGCGATCACAGCAATCCTATACGGCAACCTGATGCCAAAGAGGTTTAGTGTTAATGGTGTGCTGTGATCTACTTTTGTCTCTGTTTCCCTGCCTATCCTATGTCGCTTGTGAAGGTATCGCTAACTGGTTTAAGAGCTGATCATTTCCGGCATCCGCTTGACCTGGAGGCAACTGCCAATTTGAAGCAGTTACCTGGTCTGGATATGGTGATTCGGAACTTGCTGGGGCCATTAGCAGAACAATTTTTTTATCTAGAAAATATCGCTTCCAGTGTGTTAGTTGGAGAGCAGCAATTGCCTCAACTGCACCAATTGCTATTGGAGGCTTGTAAAACACTGGATTTGGAGCCACCCCAGTTATATGTACGGCAACATCCAGTGCCGAATGCGTATACATTCGCGATGCGGGGTAGGAAGCCATTTATTGTGGTGCACACGTCGCTGATTGATTTGTTGGCTCCTGAAGAAATCCAGGCAGTGATTGCCCATGAATTAGGGCATCTCAAGTGTGATCATGGAGTGTACTTGACCCTAGCGAATATTTTGGTGTTAGCTGCTGGACAATTGCCCTTTGGGGAAGCAATCGCCCAAAGCTTGCAAGCTCAATTAATGGAATGGGTACGCTGTGCTGAATTTAGCTGCGATCGGGCTGCCCTGTTAGCGATTCAAAATCCGCGTGTTGTCGCATCCCTATTAATGAAATTAGCGGGTGGCTCTCCTACGCTGGCAAACCAACTGAATCTAGAGGCGTTTTTGGCTCAAGCGAGAGCCTACGATGACATTAGCAAAGATCAGATGGGTGAAATGTTGAAGCAAGCCATGACGGCACAACTGACCCATCCGGTTCCGGTGTTACGGGCAAGGGAAATCGATCGATGGGCCAGTAGCCAATCTTATCAAGCTCTTCTCCAAACGCGCCCAATTGAGTATAATGGGAAAGTTGATGCCAAGGGCGGATGGCGGAATTGGTAGACGCACCGCACTCAAAATGCGGCGGTTTCGGCCTTGCGAGTTCGAGTCTCGCTCCGCCCATAGAAAAAGGGGACTGCTGTGAAAGCGCTCCCCTTTTTTGGTATGTCATGTGTTTGTTAAACGGCTGGGTGACGTGAAGCGTTGACTACTGGCGTTGCTGATCGCGGTGTAAGAACGTTTTCAGTTGTTGTTTTACCTCTTGCTCTTTACGAGCCACTGCCGTTCCAGCTTCGGCTAGACGATCTTCCCAGTTGGCTTTGGCGGCTTGAACGGGATCGGGCGCACCAGCTTCTACCTTGGCTTTCGTTTGGTCATACCAGGTTTTCACTGCTTCTAGATACTGCTCCAACTGATACTTCACCTCTTCATAGCGATCGCCATACCGCTCAGTTAATTGGGTATCTAGTCGATTCAGTTGAGTTTGCAGCCTGGCGTATTGTTCGCGAACTACGGCGAATTGCTGACTGTCCCGAATCGTTTTAGCGGCGGATTCCACCCAGGATTGAGTATTGTGGGAAGTTGTTCTAGCCGTGGTTTCAATTTCGGCTAAAGCGCTATCCACATCGGCTTCTAAGGTTTGTTCATGGGCATCGATTTGCCTCTGGAGTTGATCTAGTTGAGACTGAGCCTGGGCGATCGTGGCTTGGCGAGACTCGGCGATGCCTTCTACAACCCCTTCTACCGAAGCGGTAATTGCCTCTTTAGACTCGTGCCCTTTTTCCTTCAGCAAACTGATTACAGCGGCTAACGCATCTCTAGCAATAAACCGAATTTCACCTGAGCCCGCTTTCAGCTCTTCGACTGCTTGAGCAACGGCTATTTTCACAATTTCGCGAATCCGTTCTGTTCGGAAATTACCTTCAGCCTTAGCTTTTTCTAAGTCGATGTTAATGCGTTCTTTCACAGAATTGGTCATGATTATCTCCTGATGAGAGTAGTTAGATAAAGTTCGACTAAAAAAGAGAGATTGGGTGAGTTAGGATGAATGGTTTTGGAATCAATGTTGAGGGTTAGAGAATCCAAGAAAGCAACATAAAAACAAATTGACGATCGCTCGTAGCCTGGATAAATTGCCCTGAATTTAAGCTGATTCTGCTGCAATCAATGAATTTTTTAAGCGAGCTAGAAACTTACCTGCAAACAATCATTTTTCACTCTCAACACTATTATGATGGCAGAGCTCAGGATAAAAAACCGGTGTGGATAACCCACAAACTACCGTAATAGTTCCCTACCTTCGCTACGAAACTCTATATACTGGCATCATGCTAGCGTAAGGATTTAAACTCAGTATTTCAGAGAATGAGTAGACAAATATTACTTAAGTCCATAAAGATAGGCTTAGATAGACTATTATTTTGATATTTCTATTAGGGAGATACATCTAACTACATGCAGAGTTCTTTAATCCTAAGAGTTGAGATTAGAGCATTGAGGTGGTAAATCTTTTTTGTAGGTAACTTTTTCAATCTATTAATGTCAAATCAAACCTTTGGACTAGAACCTCAGTTGTATCATTACCTGACCTCAGTATCGCTGCGAGAGCCGGAAATCCTAAGCCAACTTCGCCAGGAGACGGCACAACATCCGATGGCAAATATGCAAATTGCTCCCGAGCAGGGGCAGTTTATGGCGTTGTTAGTGCAGTTAATGGCAGCCACAAGGACATTAGAAATAGGAGTATTTACGGGTTATAGTGCCCTGGCAGTTGCCCTGGCTCTCCCGCCCGATGGTCGAGTTGTTGCCTGTGATGTGAATGAAGAATATACGGCGATCGCGCAGCGGTACTGGCAACGGGCGGGAGTTGCCGACAAGATTGATCTGCATCTAGCTCCAGCCTTAGACACCCTCGATCGCTTATTGGCGACTGGATCTGCCAATAGCTTTGATTTTGCGTTTATCGATGCCGATAAAAGTAACTATGAGGCTTATTACGAACGAGCCTTACAACTGGTGCGTCCGGGTGGGTTGATTACGATCGATAATGTCCTGTGGTCAGGGCGGGTAGCCGATCCCAGCGTGACAGACAACCGGACTCAACATATTCGAGCCTTGAACCAAAAAATCCACCAGGATCCGCGCGTGACGATTAGCTTAGTGCCGATCGCGGATGGCTTAACCCTGGCGCTTAAACGCACTTAAGTTGCTGCAAGGGTTTGGGCTTATGCTTCAGTAGGTTGCTGTAGTTGGGCAAACTGCCGTTGCCGTTCTGCCTGACGGGCACGTTTGGCTTCAGTGAGTTCCTCAATACAATAAGGACAGGAAATTCCTGCCTGATACTCTGGCGATCGCTTGTCCTGATCGGAGATGGGATGCCCACAACTGCGACACATCTCATGGGTTCCCAACGCTAAGCCATGTTGGACTGCTACCCGCTGGTCAAACACAAAACATTCACCTTGCCATAAACTTTCCTCTGGAGGAACCGTTTCCAGGTATTTCAGGATGCCGCCTTTCAGATGGTAGACCTCCTGAAATCCTTGCTTTAACAGATAGGCCGATGCTTTCTCACACCGAATCCCACCTGTGCAAAACATGGCTACTTTTTTGTGCTGAGTTGGATCAAGATGGGTTTGCACATACTCCGGAAATTGGCGGAAGGTTGCCGTCTGGGGATTTTCGGCACCTTTGAAACTCCCAATATTTACCTCGTAGTCATTTCGGGTATCGATCACGACTACCTCTGGATCAGAGATAATCTGATTCCAGTTTTGCGGGTCTACATAGGTTCCCACCTGTTCAGCAGGATTGGCTTCTGGTTGCCCTAAGGTAACAATCTCTCGCTTGATCTTCACCTTCATGCGATCGAATGGCATGGTTACGGCAGATGATGCTTTTACCTCCAGATCTGACAACAGCGGATCGGATTGCAACAAGGCTAAAACAGCATCGATCGATTGCCGAGATCCGGCGATCGTGCCATTAATTCCTTCCATTGCCAACAAAATGGTGCCCTTAATCTGGTGTTGACTACAGAATTTTAGTAGAACGGATTGTCGCTCGCTCAGCTCAGACAGAATGACAAATTTGTAGAACGTAATAACAACTAAAGCCATTTTTCTTTGATAAAACCTTTTTTGATACAGATAATCTTTCTTTATGCAGTGACCGTTTAAGGTTGGTTCGCTATATGATCCACCCCATTAAGAGTGAGATTGAGAATTAGTTCATCATAGGAACTGTATATGACACGAAGCAATGGTGGTTTTTGGGCAGACTTCCGAAAATTTATTATGCAGGGCAATGTCATCGATTTGGCAGTTGCCGTGATTATTGGAACGGCCTTCGGTAGGATTGTTGACTCACTGGTGCAAGATATTCTTACCCCTGCTATCCTGC
Source organism: Pantanalinema rosaneae CENA516 (assembly GCF_050753385.1). Taxonomy (NCBI): domain Bacteria; kingdom Bacillati; phylum Cyanobacteriota; class Cyanophyceae; order Leptolyngbyales; family Leptolyngbyaceae; genus Pantanalinema; species Pantanalinema rosaneae. Next base: position 81,305 of record NZ_JBLZFZ010000010.1, on the reverse strand, counting down.
AACCTGTTCTACAACAGCTTAATTTGCAAAACTTAGAGGACTTATCTTACTACGGTATCAAATATGGCTTGTTTCTCTCCAATGTCATCAGTTTTTTAGTCATTGCCTTAAGCCTGTTTGTGATCATCCGAGTGTTTGAAAAGGCTAAAAGAAGAGTGATCCGTCAGGAAACTGTGGCGGAAATTCCACCTGAACCAACGGAAGCGGAGCAACTGATAGCAGCACAGGGACGATTAACTCATTCGATCGATCATTTGGTACAGGTTATCAGCTCAAAAACTTCTTAGGATTACCTGGATAATTGCCAAAAAAAGACGCGATCGCGATCGCGTCTCTGGGTTTTGCATAGCCTGTTAATGTCGGGAATGCTTACAAGCGAGGGGTTCTTCCTTGTTTGAACGAGGAGAGCCAATCTCGCAACTGATCGGCGGCGACATCTCGACCCCCTAAGCCAAAGGCAAGGGCAATGGCTACTGCGATCGCCCCTAGTAGTAGCCCAAAGGCTAGATTGACAATGTTGGGAGCAATGCCAATTTGTTGCAATGCCATCGCTGACACTAAAGCAATGATCGCGATTCTGGCGGTTTGTCCCAAAATCCGAGACTGAGCATTGCCAGAATCGATTAGGCTATAGGCAAAATTGGCGAGATATAAGCCAACTGCAAAGACAATCAATCCCACTAACACCTGCCCCAGAATTAGGAGCAGGGCGCTAACAATGTCAGCTAAACGGGGTAACTGGAGAACCGAGGTAGCAGCCACAGCGGCTAATAACACGACGGCGACCCAAACAACGGCACCAATAATATCGGATGGGCTGCGAGTTCCAAGCCCTCCTGGACTTTGGTAGGCTCTACCCTCCGGCACAACTCCACCAACATTAGGCGGTAATGGTGGCAGATTTGGCTCTAAAGGCGATTCGACGGGAGGGGACGGTGTGGGTTCTGTGCCTGCTCTTAATCCAATCCACTGCAAAATGTTGTTAAAGCCTAATCCGGTGAGCAGGCTGCTAACAATTTCACTCAGGAATTTGCCAAGCAGATAGCCGAAGAACAGAATTACGCCAGCCGTAATCACTTGCGGTACGGCATTGAGGATCTGCCGCAGCATGGAAACAGCCGGATCAGTAATGGATTGAATGTTCAGGGCTTCCAGAGCCGCGATCGCTACGGGAATTAAAATCAAAACATAAACGATCGTACCCAGTAGCCACGATAACGACTGCCCGCTCGTAGCGCGACCTAAGCCAAACTGCCGACCGAGGCGATCGGTGCCGACAGCCGCCAAGAGATTAGTAACAATCCGTCGCACCACTCGGGCAACCACCCAACCAACCAAACCAATGACTACTGCCTTAATGATTTGTGGTAAGGCATTGAGAAAGTCATTGAGCAAACTTTGGACGGGTTGCAAGGGACCTTGCAAATCCAAAATGCCCAATACCATGGGCAGGAAGAAGAGCAAAACCAACCAGTAGAGCGCACTGCCCAGAGTGTCACTGAGCAGATACTGCCCTTGTGGGGTAGTGCCTTCGGTAGTTTGCATTAATCGCTCATCCAGCGACAGCGATCGCGATAACCGGATCACAGCAAATCGGCTCACTGTGGCTAAAACCCAGGCGATCGCAATCACAATGCCTGCCCCACCCAATTTGGGCAGGTAAGCGAAGATTTGATCTAAAAAGGTGTTGAGTGGTCGAGAAACGGTCGTGAGGTTGAGAACATTTAGAGCCGCCACGAACGCCAAGATCATAATGATCCAAAAAACGATCGTGCTGACTAACTCCTCAACATTGAGATTCTGTGCTTGCTGCGGACTGATACTTTGGGCAATTCGATTGTCGATATTCACCCGTTTCAAAATGCTGCGCACTAACGAGGCAATACCGAAGGCAAGTAACCAACCCAAAATAAAAATCGCAACCGCCCCTGCTACTGTGCCAAGGACGCTCCACAGATCGGGTGGCAGTTCTAGCCCTAGATAGGGCGAGCCCTGCGCTAAAACAGGGGACAACAGCCCCAGCAGACTGCTGCTGAATAAGTGCATAGTACCCTGAGCAACTTCTATCATGATGTGCTTCTGCCAATTTTCATAGGACAAATCAGCCAGGGGAGCCTGAAAACCGCCCTTAATCAGTGCTAGCGATCGATTTCAGGCGAATCTTAGCTTGAATTCTCCAGACCAGATGACTCAGTGATTATATGCCACGACTCCGTTTCTGACCGTTTTATGCAATAACTTGTACTTTTTTTAGACAAAAAGCTTTTTGATCGCGAGAATAATTTTCAGAATGGCTTAGTTAGAAACGCTAGGTATTGGCGGCTCAAGGCTGATTCAGTATCGCGATCGCGTTGCCAGAGCTATTGATGTCGTCAATCACACTTGCATGAAATTCTGAAGAAAGTTGATCACGGACAGGGTTTTTATTTACTCCTGGTAAAATTCACTTGAGTGTTTTTCTAATGCGACTACGGTGTCCATTTCAGATAAAGTTTCACCGGAATGAAGCATGAACTCTGAAGTTGGACTCTCATGTTATATAAGGGAGGTAAGAGACGATATGCCGTTGATCAAACGATGTATTGCAGAGTTTATAGGCACGTTTTGGCTGGTGTTTGGCGGCTGTGGTAGTGCGGTGCTAGCCGTGGCTTTTACGGCTGAGGGAGCCACCCTATCCGATGTGGCAAATGCTGCCAGGTTTCCTCTGGGGATCGGGCTGGTTGGGGTATCCCTCGCTTTTGGTTTAACGGTATTAACGATGGCGTATGCGATCGGGCATATTTCAGGGTGTCATCTGAATCCTGCCGTTTCCTTTGGCTTAGCCACAGCCAAGCGGTTTTCCTGGTCGGAAGTATTACCGTACATGGGGTCGCAAGTCGGTGGGGCGATCGTGGCCGCGATCGTGCTGCGGATCATCGCGGGTGGCAATCCCAACTTTGCGATTGACGCTACGAAAGCAGGCGTGTTTGCGACGAATGGCTATGGCGACTTTTCGCCCGGTGGGTTTTCCCTGGTTGCCTGTTTAGTGGCTGAACTGGTATTAAGCTTTGTGTTTCTAATGATTATTCTGGGTGCGACCGATCGACGGGCTCCGGTAGGCTTTGCTCCTCTGGCGATCGGATTTGGGTTGACGTTAATTCACCTGATCAGCATCCCTGTCACCAATACCTCGGTGAATCCGGCGCGTAGCTTAGGCCCAGCCCTGCTGGTGGGTGGTACTCCGTTGGCTCAAGTCTGGTTGTTCTGGGTGGCTCCGATCGTGGGGGCTGTGTTGGCTGGGATTTGTTACTACAACGTGTTTGAAGAGTCCCGATCGGAACGGATTCCAGCGGAAACGGCTGATATTCGCTAGGTTGAGGGTGTAAAAGTTGGAGTTCAAATCTCCGCTTGGTATGGCAAAGAGGGTAGGCTGAAAAGCTTACCCTCTTTGATGTTCCCAATTAAATAGGGGTGAGTTGGAATGGCGCTGACTGAAGGACACGCTTAACTCTGATTGCCCCTTTTTCTGGTATGCCCGTAGGGCTTTAAGCCCCCAGCTTTGGGGGACTTTGAGGTTCGGCTCCCCCAGAATTGGGGGGTGGGGGGCAGTTCGGATTGTTATTTCAGTGACATTCGGGTGAGTTGCCCCACCCTAAGATCGTTTGTTGATAGGCGATCGCTTAATGGGCAGCGTCTTCTTTCACCAACTTGTCCCAACCGAGATCCTTGAGGGAATTATTGCGGCGGAGCGGCCGAGTCACCAGTTCTAAGATGTCACGGGCATTGGTAAAGCCATGAATCTGCGCGAAGGTAAACTCAACCGACCATTTAGTATTAATTCCCCGAGCTTCTAGAGGATTGGCATGGGCCATGCCGGTAATCACCAAATCTACGCCTAAGTCTTTGATCCGCTGGATTTGATTGTAGTTATCTGGCTTTTCAACGATCGTGGGCAATGGCACCCCCATTTCCTGGCAAGTCTTCTCCAGTAGGGCGAGTTCAGCTTGCTGATAACGCTTGTCCATATAAGGGATGCCGATTTCTGGGCAGGTCATGCCACACCGGATCAAGAAGCGGGCTAAGGAAATTTCCAGCAGGTTGTCGCCCATGAAGAAGACGGACTTGCCGCGAATCAGTTGCAGGTAATCCTCCAAACCTGCCCAAATTTGCGCTTCCCGCTCATCTAGACCTTTCGGTTCAATCCCAAAGACTGAGCAAATTTTTTCAATCCAGGCGCGAGTGCCATCGGGTCCGATCGGAAAGGGAGCACCAATTAACTTACACTTACGCCGCCGCATAAAGGTGGTAGCTGTGCGCGATAGGAAGGGATTCACCCCGGCGACATAGTAACCTTCTTCGACGATCGGCAATTCAGTGTAACGCTTAGAGGGCAACCAACCTGATACTTTAATCCCCTGCTTTTTCAGTTCCAGGGTAAGTTGGGTGACCACAGGATCAGGTAACGAGCCAAATAGTACGAGCGGTGGATGGTCTACATACTCAGACTCTTCTGCTTTGACATCTTCCTGCTTCCGCCCAAAGTTGAGCAGCTTTTGAATGGCGTTCCGCTCTTCCTTTTCCGCATCAGGGGCTTTATCGGGGCAGCGGTGTACCATAGCCGCGAGGACCGTATCCTCTCCCTGGGTAAAGGCATAGTCTAAGCCATTAGCACGCGCAACGACGATCGGGATGCCAATTTCCGCTTCTAATCTTGGTGCTAACCCTTCCAGATCCATTTTGATGATCTCGGTGGTGCAAGTGCCGATCCAGACGATCACACTGGGATTGCGATCGCGCTTAATCTGAGTGCACAACCGTTTCAGCTCTTCGTAGTCATTTAGTTGCGCGGAAATGTCGCCTTCTTCCAGTTCTGCCATCGCATAACGCGGCTCGGCAAAGATCATCACCCCCATAGCGTTTTGCAAGAAATAGCCACAGGTTTTCGTGCCAATCACTAGAAAGAAGCTATCTTCAATTTTTTGGTACAGCCACGCCACACAACTGATCGGACAGAACGTATGATAATTTCCGGTTTCGCACTCAAACGTGAGTGCTTGGGGTTGAGTATCGGCAAGCGTCATAAATGGGTTTCCTTTCAAGCAAAATATGGGCAAGTATTACAGTCACAAACGGTTGATCTGGGAATGAACCCGCTTAGTAGGAATCGATACCCGACCGGAACCTGAACCTGGAATTAATCGCCTTGACCACTGATGCCCTGGCAGGACTCGTCCATCTTGGCAATCAGATTGGAGACAGCCGCCGTGGCGATCTCAAATTGTTCAGGAGCCGCAGGCAACATTTTGGCAATACTTTCCTGAAGTGCCGCTTGTTCACGCTCTTTGGCGATCGCGTCCAGTTGCTCATCGGGGTTAAAGTTCAATCCCAGGGCTGCCACAATTCGGTCGGGGTTATTGCTGAGTTCCACAATTAAGGGAAACATTTGCGTCAATTTAGGTTCGAGGATTGCGAGAGTTGCCAGGATGAAACTCGATGACGGTCGGCGTTGCCCCCCACAATTGACCCAAACCCCAATCCGCGTTACCCATTCACGGTTCTCAGCGTAATAGTTCAACCACTTGTCCTTTAAGGACTGACGAAGCTGCGGAATATTCACACGACACCTTCAACGTTTTCAGCTGTGAGTTTTGAGTTGCAAGATCCCAAAGATTACTCATAACCCAAAACTCACCCTGCAAAACGTTTCTTTAGACCATCATCAGATCCAGTTCTTCCTCAGCAATCTGCACTTTGGGTTGTTGCGGATTCAGGTAAAAGTCAGACAGCAAGGAGAACAGGTCGCGATCGGGGGCATCGCTTGGCACCACCCCTTCAGGTCGCGACAAAATCTGATCCGCAATGTTCAGGTAGTAATCGCAGACATAATTGAGCGAAGGATCGGATTCTGCCATCTCAAACAAGGTCTTACCCTTGACCCGCGATACCCGAATATCTTCGATCAAGGGCAGCACTTCTAGCACTGGCATGGGGACACACTCAATATATTTGTCGATCAAGTCGCGTTTAGCGGTGCGATTCCCGATTAATCCGGCTAGTCGGAGGGGATGGGTACGAGCCTTCTCCCGCACCGAGGCGGCAATCCGGTTAGCGGCAAATAGGGCATCAAACCCATTGTCCGTCACGATCATGCAGTAATCGGCATAGTTCAGGGGGGCAGCGAATCCGCCACAGACCACGTCGCCCAATACGTCGAACAAGATCACGTCGTACTCATCAAACGCATTTAGTTCTTTGAGTAACTTGACCGTTTCACCCACCACGTAACCACCGCAGCCAGCGCCCGCCGGAGGCCCACCTGCCTCGACACAGTCCACGCCGCCATAGCCTTTGTAGATCACATCTTCCGGCCAGACATCTTCGTAGTGGTAGTCCTTGGACTGAAGCGTGTCGATGATGGTGGGAATGAGAAAGCCCGTCAGCGTGAATGTACTATCGTGCTTCGGATCGCAACCAATTTGTAGAACTTTCTTCCCACGTCGAGCCAGGGCAACGGAGATGTTGCAGCTAGTTGTAGATTTGCCGATTCCACCTTTTCCGTAAACTGCGAGTTTCACGCTAATCGTCTCCTATGGTTGCATCTAAAACTTTAGTGCTCCTGAACCAGAAAGCTAATCGATCGCACAGGAATCTTAGGTCTTGACCCACTGAGATCCAGTGCGGTTGGTTGAGCTACTGAAAGCATTATTGTGGAACTGCTCTGCTAAGGAAAGGGGCATTCAAAATGTATTGACGATTAATACAGCTTAATCAGGCTTAAAAAACTCATTAATTCTATATTTGGATTTTCAAAGGCTCTAGTTAGTTTAATTAATCTATAAATGCAATTTATGTAACCCTTTTGATAAAAATAGGTACAAAAAGCAAAAAGAACTCAGTTGATCCAGAGATCTGAATTGGTTGCAACCCTGCGGTTATGGCAATATTTTCCAAGCCGAGATAAGGACGAAGGGCTTTAATCTCGCTGGGGATCAAGGAAAAAGTCGAGTTAATCGGAAGGTTATATTGGGCTACATCAATTTAATCAACCTTGTAGCGGTCGAATCTCTAGGCATGACAACTGCTTTATTAAGAATGCTCAATTTTTGAGTTGATCTGGAGCCAGACAAATCTATTCACAAAAAAAACACCCTGCTGGTTTAACAGAGGGGTGTTTTGAACAACCTGTAGGTAACAATGAGCGATCCGTCAGAGAATTCAGTTGGCGTACTGGTTAATCGTAGGTTAACTGCTCGGGATAAGTAACGTGGTTAAGCTTCACTGCCAGCCATCAAACGCTGTAATGACTCCAGACCCTTTTTCACGCGGCGGGATACCGTCACAGCACTAATCCCAAGCCGTTCAGCCGTCTCTTTCTGGGTCAAGTCATGGAGAAAAACAAATTCCAGGATTTGTCGGGTGCGATTTTCTAACCGCGTTAAGGATTGCTGTAAGCGGATTTGATCTTCCTGCGCCAGTTGAAAACTCCGATAGCGAGTATCGGGAACTAATTCACCCAGAGAAGATGCCCCGTTTTCCTCATCTTTAATTGGTGCATCTAAACTGAGCAATGCCCGGTTTTGGTAAGCTAGCTTAATTTCTTGCCATTCTGCGACTGGAATTTCTAACGCTTCAGCCAGCTCGACATCCGTAGGTTGACGGTTGAGTTTGATCTGTAATTCGCGCATGACCCAGATAGCTTGACGCTGAAGGGCTTGCCAGCGCCGAGGAATGCGCATGGATGGACTTTTGTCCCGTAAATAATGTTGAATTTCACCTCGGATATACGGAATAGCAAAGGAGCTAAAGGCATGTCCCTTAGACATATCGAAGCGTTCGATCGCCCGAATCAGCCCAATGCTACCAACCTGTAATAGATCCTCGTAGCTTTCGGTACATTGATTCATCCAATGATGAGCTTCTTTCCTAACCAGCCCAAAATTCAGTTCTACTAAACGATTACGTATTTGTGGGCAGGATGAAGTTTGATATTCTCGTAATAATTGTAAGCTTTCGCTTTTCAGTTCGTAGTTAGTCGTGGTAGGCATGACGGTTTTCAGTCGGTAGAGCAGTTAACCTGAGCCGCTTCAATTAAATCCAGCTTGATTGAAGATGAATCAAAACGCTGTGATAGATAGCACACCTGGAAAGAGACAAACAACACTCTAGGAAGCTTAATAGCTACTACACAAAGATGCTGGCAGAATACTCGGATTAGATGCGATGCCCTGATAAAGGCGTGATATTAATGTTTGGCTGAATTAGAGGCTTCAAGTTAAACCTATTCGTTACTAAGGATTACCAACAACGGCATTTCTACGGAACATTGATCCGAGAGCCGTCAGTACCGAAGCATATTCTACTCGATATTAATCTAGGGATACTGATTCTAGAAACAATCAGTAAGCGTTTCAGCGTTTGTATCAAATTCTGAGCCACCGTGAATCATACGGAGATTACCTGATGCCTTGAGATGAAAAAAGCAGGAGCAATTTGCCCCTGCTGCATAAAGCTAACTTTGTTAACGCGATCGAGATTACCTGAAGTTGGTTAAGCAGCCCCAACTCGAGCGTAGAAAATCCCTTGAATCTTGACATCTTTGGGTTCGTGGGAGCCCATGTCAGTTTCTGAAGGCTGCTCACTGACAAAGTTTCCAGCGATTTCACCGGTTGCTGCATCCACCCGAGTGACTTGGAGCGAGATCTTACCTTTATCCAACTGGAACTGCTTGGTGTTTTCCTTCCGCAGTTCTTCACTATCAGCGGCTGATGGTAAAGCAACTGCACTATCATATCCTGCTGTCAAACCCCGACCTTTTGGATCCAGGAAGTTAGAAGTCCGGTAGGAGGGGACTTTAAACGTGCCTTCAAAGTCGGCCGAAGCATTCACAGCATTCAAACCAGGTTGAGTAGTTGCAACTAGGCTTTTGATTGTAAACAGGAAGGGCACACGTTCACCACCCGGCAACTGAACTGTAATGGGTTGGAAATCCAGCCCATCTTCTTCGATAAAAGTCAAGCTCCCGTCGGAATTGACTTTTAGCTCACCTTGTACCGCATCAATCGAGGATGTGGCTCGGGTCATTAACTTAGTAGAAACGTATTCTGCCTTTTGCCGTTTATTAGCGGCTTCTTCTCTGACTAAGAAGGTAGTTGGCTGTAAACACAGATTTGTGAGTGTGTAAGATTTGCTGGAATCCAGCGGAATTGACCCCCGACTAACTTCACTGACTTGGGGACATAGATTAGCTAGACCAGTGCCGATAATTTGGTCATAGGTCATCGCTTCTCTGCTCATAGCAGGACTTTCAGCGCAGGCGGTCAGGAAGCTAATGCAAACTGCCAGGAGTGCAACGACTAGAGCACGGTACCTCATGAACAACCTCAATATCAACGTAACTTTTCTGCCAGTATGATTCAGGATTCGGCTGTATCCGTACAGTTAAAGACCAGACCTTCCACAGGTTTGAGATGGATCATCTGCTCCGGAACTGCCCAGAACTTCAACCAAGCGCGGGACACGTTATAAATCCCGAACGAACAGAACCAGGTCTGTCCTCGACCAAATTTTTGTGATTCCCAGAATGATTTAAGAAGTTCTATCTACAGCATTTTACATGGCTGTGTAGCCTTTTCCTTGACCCGAACTGCAAATTGGTCTTTCCTAGAGTGGATGTACCTGAAGTGTTGCAGTTGAAAACGCTGACTGGTGCTTAGGGGAATTCCTCAGGCATCCCTGTCACTGCATCCCTGTCACTGCATCCCTGTCACTACATCCAGCGTCATCCTATCCAGTGAAGTAATTAATTTGCCTGAAACATCAATTTATATAGATCTAGTTTAGATTGCTAATGGATAAAGGTCGCTATAAAGATATGCAGGAATTAGCTCAAATGAATAGTGAGAACGGTCTTGAAGTAGAGCCTTTGGAGTCTCAGCTTCAGGCAGTGGCGGATACTGTGCGTTACCTTGCCCAATCTCATCAAGGGGATTGTTTAGCGCTGTTGTCGATTTTAAGAATGTTGGAAAGTTTACATGCGGACGTGCGGGATACTTGGTTTCAACCTGCTCTACCGGATAACCGCCAAGCGCTCTATAACCTCCTGAGAGATATCGAAGCGAGTGGTGGTTGGCCCTATATCTATCGCATGAGACTCCACGAACTTTTGAAAAATTTTCAGGGTGATTTAACGGTAGAGCCACCCGTGGACTCAAATCCTCATCAATCAGCGTGAGTCAATGCAGGGCTAACCATGAGTGAATCATGAGCCAATTGAGTGAATCCACTTAAAGATCAACTGATGGGTCATAGCATAGCTTTACCCATCAGTTGATCTAGAAATGCAATAAATTTTTTATTTGAGCAGGGTGACAAAAATCTTGATTATGCAAATTTAAGTGCCGACCTGCTGACCTGGCAACGTGTAACGAAGATAAGCGATCGATTGATTCACGAGTCTTCTTTGTTGGCTTGGCTGCTGGCTGTTTGGATATACAGAATCAGCAGAAAGACGGCTGGAACCAAGACGAACAGAATGCTCGCGACAAACCCTAAATCGTTAACCTGCATAAAACCATCTCCTAACCAATCTCAGACGTTGACAGAACTAGAATACCACTGTGTTTATCCAGTCAAGCACAGCCAGTACCACCAGTGCGAAACGGAAGGTGAGAGAACCCCCGTTGATCGCACTAATGACCCTATTTCAGGGTTTTGTCTTAACGGTAACCGCTCCCTGAACCAGTGTTTGGCAGGCTAGTCGGTAGTTTTGTGGCTTCCGCTTCAGTTTGCGGTCTTCTGCTTCTGTGCGCGGTGACAGGTTTTCCATGCCATCCACGACTTCGACAATACAAGTCCCACATTGACCATAGCCGCCGCAGTTCATGACTTTAGCCACCATGCGGTAGAGGTCAATGCCGTTCTCCAGGGCTTTAATTCTCAAATTAGCCCCGTTGGCAACGACGACTTCTTTGTTCTCCTGAATGAAATTGATGCTAGCGATCGTTGAGGGGCGAGACTCAACGGAAGATTTTTCTTGAGAATCTGGGTCAGTCACAATCTGCTTTTGAGTTTCCATAGGTTGACTGGTCTTGTCTCGGAAGGTTCCGATGATGGGTGATATCTGCGATCGTACCTTTAATACTAGTGATACTAGATTTGACACTGATGATCGCGATCGTCATCGCAGTTCTCATGCAAAGAAGCTTCAAGTTGCTTGCAATGGGCTTTAGCACTGGTTACACTTCTTTATACACTTTCATTTTCACGAATGTTTTGCCAATTGGCTAGTGTGAGAGCTCGAAAGTAAGCTGGCAAAGGGTTGGAGGATTTAAGGCAGGCATCAAACCTGTTTGAGTCTGTTTACCAGGGTTCAGCACTTTAATAAAATGCTTACAAAAGGCATCGAGACTAGAGCAAATTCATCAAAGGAGGAGCGTAGTCAATGGGACTACCGTGGTACCGAGTACACACAGTCCTGATTAACGATCCAGGACGACTGATCGCCACCCACCTGATGCATACAGCATTAGTGGCGGGTTGGGCAGGATCTATGGCGCTCTATGAACTGGCTATCTTTGATCCATCTGATCCTGTCCTCAATCCCATGTGGCGGCAGGGGATGTTTGTATTGCCGTTCATGGCTCGTCTAGGAGTAACTGGCTCTTGGGGCGGTTGGAGCGTTACAGGTGAAGCAGGTGCAGATCCCGGATTTTGGTCATTTGAAGGGGTCGCGGCTGCTCATATCATCTTGTCTGGACTGCTGTTCTTAGCGGCAGTTTGGCACTGGGTCTATTGGGACTTGGAATTGTTCAGAGATCCACGCACGGGCGAACCGGCACTGGATCTGCCCAAAATGTTTGGGATCCATTTATTTCTGTCTGGGCTGCTTTGCTTCGGCTTTGGCGCATTCCACCTCACGGGTCTATTTGGACCGGGTATGTGGGTATCTGACCCCTATGGGTTGACGGGAAGTGTTCAACCGGTTGCCCCAGAATGGGGACCATCTGGCTTCAATCCGTTCAATCCTGGTGGGATTGTGGCTCACCACATTGCGGCGGGTGTTGTTGGGGTAATTGCTGGTCTATTTCACTTGAGTGTTCGTCCACCGGAACGGCTATACAGAGCCTTACGGATGGGGAACATTGAAACGGTTCTGTCCAGCAGTATTGCGGCTGTGTTCTTCGCTGCTTTTGTGGTGGCAGGAACCATGTGGTATGGCAGTGCAGCAACCCCGATCGAACTGTTTGGGCCTACCCGTTACCAGTGGGATAGTAGCTACTTCAAGCAAGAAATTGCTCGGCGAGTGCAAGCGGATGTGAACAGTGGGGCAACCCTATCCCAGGCCTGGTCGGCAATTCCGGAAAAACTAGCGTTCTACGATTACGTTGGTAATAGTCCTGCTAAGGGTGGTCTGTTCCGTACTGGACCGATGGTTAAGGGGGATGGCATTGCTCAGGAATGGTTGGGTCATGCGGTCTTTACCGACAAGGAAGGTCGGGAACTGAATGTCCGGCGTTTGCCGAACTTCTTCGAGAACTTCCCGACTGTCTTAACGGATAAAGATGGCATCGTGCGGGCGGATATTCCGTTCCGTCGGGCTGAGTCGAAGTACAGCTTTGAGCAAAATGGAGTTACGGTTAGCTTCTACGGTGGTCAGCTAGATGGTAAAACCTTCTCTGATCCGGCGGTGGTGAAGCGTTATGCACGTGGCGCTCAGCTAGGGGAAATTTTCTCCTTCGATCGCGAAACCTTGAACTCTGATGGCGTATTCCGTACTAGCCCCAGAGGTTGGTTTACGTTTGGTCACGCTGTATTTGCTCTGCTGTTCTTCTTTGGTCACATCTGGCATGGTTCTCGGACACTGTTCCGGGATGTGTTTGCCGGAATTGACCCTGATCTGTCAGAAGAGCAAGTGGAGTGGGGCTTCTTCCAGAAATTGGGCGACCCATCTACTCGCCGTAGTGGAGTTTAAGGCTCCGATTTCGGTTTAAGAGAGGTCTAAGCACGATCCTTTGTATTGGAGGAAGCTTTAGACCTCTCTCCCAGTCTTGTAGACTGTCATAGAGATTCGTCAGGAAATTTTGATATGGAAAGCGTTGCTTACATTTTGATTCTCACTTTAGCGCTGGGCGTTCTGTTCTTTGCGATCGCCTTTCGTGAGCCTCCGCGCATTGGCAAGTAAGTGTCATTGGCGTTCAGATCAGCTTCATAGGAAGCGATGCTGATTCAGATTTGGCGCTACAAGGGCAAGATGGCCTTCTGAGCATTGTTCCAATTGCCATCATCTTGAACACAGGCATGTTTATGTCTGTGTTTTGCCGTATCCATCCTCGATCATAGATGGCTTAAAATTAAGGTTTGGAGCAGTCTAGAAAACAGCCTGACTGCTCGACGTTGTATGTTCGCTTGGTTTTCCTTAGCTAATCTTCTGTCGGCACTTTCAAGGCTTCAATTGTATGACTAAGGCAAGCCTGAACCACCAGGAGTACACTGATTCTGACTCTGCCTGCGATATCTTAAACCAACTGCATAGTGGCACATTATTGATGGTGAATAGTCGCAGGCGGAATGGGTTAATCATCTATAAGCGCTATCATGCCGAGTTTGCTGGGCCGGGGGCGGCGGTTGGCAGTTTTTTTGATGTGGACTGTCAAGCCGTCATTCCCGTTGGTGATCTGTCGTTAGTGCATCCAGAAAACCAGGAGGAACGGCAAAAGGCTTACTTAATTCGTCGTCAATGGATTCGTCTGACGCATCAATTGACGGACAATCCGGCATCGTTCCAACGGGCACAGATGATCCTGAGCCAGTTCGAGAACTATTTTGATGCGGCGACGGTTGCTCGTTTACCCGATGAAGCCTTTGCGTTGATGGTTGGCGTGTTGCCTCAGACGGTCGGCATCCTCCGCCGTAGTATGGATGCTATGAACATGCCGTTAAAAGTCTAAAAGGTCAGCGATCGCCCTCGAACTCTGTTAACCTCAATGGCACATTTGGCTATGGCGGTGGTTAAGAAGTTGCCAGGGTAGCTACTCCAGTCGATAGCACAGCTTGTAAATGGGCGATCGTTCTCGCATTTTCTGCCGGACTACCGACCGTAATTCTTAGCCCGCCACTGGTATGCCGAATCAGAGTACCCTGTTGTTTCAGGGCAATATGCATCTGGTGTAAAACGGTTTCAGCCTGTTCCGGCTCGTGATGCCGGAGGCGCACATAGATAAAGTTGGCAGCACTTTGCCAAACCTGGAGTTGGGGGTGTTGAAGCAGTGCTTGGGTTAGGTGAGTCCGTTGTTCTAACAACAGGGGAATAGTTTGGAGTAATTGTTGCCGATGGCTGAGAACTGTGTAAGCGGCGGCTTGGGAGAAACTGGGTAAGTTGTACGGAAGGCGAACTTTTTCTAGAGTAGCAATCACGGCAGGATGGGCGATCGCGTACCCTACTCGATGAGCCGCTAATCGAAAAGCTTTGGAAAATGTCCGGAGCACAATCCAATTGGGACGATCGAGCAGTGCGCTGACGATCGTCGTTTGACTAAATTCAAAATACGCCTCATCAATTACCACCAAAATCTCATCGGGCAGACGGCGTAACCAATCAATTTCCGCCTGGGTCATTGCATTGCCGGTAGGCGAGTTGGGATGCACCATGAAGACCGCTCGGATAGCTGGATTTGTGGTCTGGCTGATTGCCTGTTGAGCAGCTTGTAAATTCACCTCAAAATGGGTGATTGAGCGATCGACCGATACCACGGGAATCCCTAACGTCTGCGCCAGGATGCCATACATGGAAAAGGTGGGTTCGGCAACCAGAATTGCCCCCTCTCCTCCTAAACAGGTGGCGATCAGGATTGAGCGGATCAATTCATCCGAGCCATTCCCCACGGTAATGTGATCGGCCGTAAAGGGGGTGGATGGTAGGGCGGCGGATTCATTCACATACGTCGCGATCGCCTGTTTCAACCCAGCATGACCACCATCGGGATAACGATTGTTTTCCAGCGTCTGCTGATACGTCCAGGCTAGCTTTTGTTTGAGTTCTTCTGGTAAGTCATAGGGACTTTCATTCGTGTCCAGGCGATCGCCGATCGACTTAAGGGTATCTGAACGCAGATGGGAATCTGATGGCTCAGACTCATCCGCCGTATGGGGGGTATATGCAGTCAACTGAGCCAGATCGGCACGAATGAACGGAAACATGACTAGAACCAGAAACAATCACTAATGACCAATAGCGTATAGCGAATTGTGCTATTAAGCTGGATAAATTCGTAACCGACGGTTCGGCTCTTCACCAAAACTACGGGATTTCAGATGATAGTGTTCCACTAATTCATGCTGCATTTTCCGGACACTGGCAGACCGGGGTAAGAGTTCTACCGGTTGTCCTTTGGGAATGACGATTTGCTCCACGGCTAGCCGCGCTTCTTCCAACGCTTCAATTTCGTCGTCACCATCGCCTCGAATGAATAGCTCCAGATCAGTGCCATCGGGGTTGCCCATCTCATCAATGTTCAGCATCCGGCGCAGCCCTCGGGCAATTTGCGGAATTCCACTAGCTTTAATGGTGTGGATCGGTACCTGCCGCGCTTTGGCTAAATGGCGGAGTTTCGTATGGTTTTTGACGTGCGATCGCAACGCTAATACCGCATCGGCATGATCGATATCCTTTGTCAGGACGATCGGGAGTTTCAACGTCCGAATCACCTGATCAAGCTGATGCCGACTGACCCCATAGGGATAAACGTACAGGATGTCTTCCCCACTGAGACTCCGGTGATCCTGCTCATCCAGGGCTTGATTGGGCAGAGAAAGTAGACCATCAGCCATAGGAGAGACAACCAATTCATCGTCGATCGCCATATTCCGAAGAGATTCGTCCAGCAATTGCTCAAATTGTTGTTCTTCGGCGGTAGGTAGCGGATTGGAGCGGGAGGAGACGGGACGCATCTGCCCGGACGATCGCCAGCCTCGACTAGCCGTAGTCCCAGCATTTTTGCTAAAGGGGTTCTCACGTCCACTAAAGGAAGTGGCATCTCGGATCGGCGTTACCCCTTTATGCGAACGACCTCGGGTTGGCAACAGATCGGCATCACTACTGGACAACTCATGGGTAATAATGACTTTGCCGGTTTCTCCGATCGTCCGCACCTGGGGATTTGGCTGTCGTCCTCGCAACATACTATCGATCGTTTCCGCCACATGCTCATGCACCACCCAGCGCTGGCGCTCCAGCATTTCCACGGCAATATCAAACGTCGGTGGAGCTTTACGTTCCAACACGCTTTTTTGACTGCCTCGGCGACGGGCTTCCTCATCTCCCAAGGTGACGGATTGGATGCCGCCAATTAAATCGGACAAGGTGGGGTTTTTAATCAGGTTTTCTAGCCGATTGCCGTGGGCGGTACCAACCAGTTGCACTCCTCGTTCCGCGATCGTCCGAGCCGCTAACGCTTCTAATTCAGTCCCAATTTCATCAATCACAATCACTTCCGGCATGTGGTTTTCCACCGCCTCAATCATGACTTGATGCTGAAGTTCTGGACGGGCAACCTGCATCCGACGAGCCCGCCCGATCGCGGGATGGGGGACATCGCCATCGCCAGCGATTTCATTGGAGGTGTCAATAATCACCACTCGTTTTTCGAGTTCATCGGCGAGAACTCGGGCAATTTCACGCAGAGCCGTGGTTTTACCCACACCGGGACGACCGAGCATGAGGATTGACCGTCCACTTTCCACCAGATCGCGAATCATCCCGATCGTTCCAAACACGGCACGACCGACCCGGCAAGTTAAGCCAATAATTTCTCCACGGCGATTCCGGATGGCACTGATGCGGTGAAGAGTTTGCTCAATTCCTGCCCGATTATCGCCCCCAAAATCTCCCACATTGGCAATGCAGGCATTCAGATCGGTAAAAGTAATGGGCTCCTCTGAGAGATACTCGGCTTTACCGGGAAACCGAGCTTCCGGGCGGCGACCCAAATCCATCACGACTTCAACCAAGAAGTCTTTTTGCGGATGGCGTTCCAGTTGCTGCCGAAGTGAAGTGGGTAAAATGTACAGTAGTTTAGTCAGGTCGTCTGTAATCTGCATGTTGCTAGGGGCTGAGGAATCAACGGCGATCGCGGTTGGTTCTAGAGAGCTTGTAGCGCTGCGATCGGTTAAGTTATCTGGCGTTGCGGGAGTGGGTGGCTGATTAGAAGGGAGACTGTCGTAACTCGACATGGGATGCGATAGGTTAGGGTCGTTCGAGGATGGCGCAGAGGATAGAAGGTATACCTCCATCCTAGTCAATCATGTTCGGTACCAGTAGAGTTGTTGGCTGACTCACACGACTTTAGTTGAGACACCAGGGAGTGAGCTAACGTAACGGCTTGCCAAAGTAGATCCGCTATCGGTTTGGGATCACTCAAGTAAGGGGGCTGGTATGAGCTAGAGAAAGGGCTGGGGGATGCTGAAACGGCAGCATACTGGCTGACCTGGCTGTTGGAGCGATCGAGTTGCTCTAGCTGCTCCAACACGGATGACAATAAGCTCCGGGCATAACTCCCATAAGCTACGCCACTCAGGTAACTGGGGGCAGCATCTGCCTGGTCAGAACGGTACTCTGGGGAGCGCAGTAGCCCTAACGATCGTAACTTTGGGACGGTATGGTGATTCGTGCCGCCAGCCAACTGCACATAACCGGGTAACTGGGCGGCTAACACCTTTTGACCTAATTTGATGGCTGCCTTTGTCGTTCCCATGCCAATATCGCCACTCATGGGGCGACCGTCTGTTTGCCAAATTAACGGATAAGGCAGTGGGTTCATGATGCTATAGAGCGCTTGCAAGTATTCCAGCAACCCTGCCCCATCCGGACAACTAATCGCTATCAGCTTTAATTGTTTCAGGTAAGGAGCGATCGCGCTCCACAATCGCTGGAAATCATCCAAACGTCCCACCTGAGTATGAATCTCGATCGCATCCACCCCTGATTGCAACACTAAGGGGGCGATCGCCTGGGGAGTAGAAACATAGGAACGCGTGGCAATATGTTGGCTGGGGCAAACGGGCAAACACCGACCGCACCCATAACACCGATCCGCTAGTATTCCTGAAAGAGTCGGCAATGCGGCAGTGACGCTGGAAACAGGACGATCCTGTGTCAGATTGGCGGAAGGGCTTGATTGAAAAACAATTGCATTTGCTGGACAAATCGCTTCGCAGGGACGGGGACAGTTAGATGGACAGGTACTTGCATCAAACTCGGCTTTCCGAAAATGCGGATCTTCGCCATCATTAAAGCTAACCATCAACCAGGGGCGACCTTTCGCTGCAAATCCTCGCTGCTGGGCAGCCTCAATCATCGGGCTTGCCATAGCTATGCCAGCTTGAGCCGCCGCGATCACAGCCGGATCTGCCGCCACATCAATACAGTCAGCACCTGCCAGGGTATACACAAGTGCCAGGTAGCGAATTGATGGGAGGTGTTGAAAACTGGCTCCACAAATTAACTTAAACCAGTGTCCCTCCCGGAGGGAGCATAAAGGGGAGTTTTGTTCAGTCACTCTTCCATGCTAATGCGCTCGATCAAAAAAGACGAGTCATTAGCCGGAAACCTCGTGACTTTTGCGACGAATCAACCCGAATCAGTAGAGCGGCGATCGCAGTTTGTGTAGATATAGATCGCCCCTTGCTCTATTCAACAACTAGGCCGATAGTAACGCCTGCTTTAACGGAGTCCACCGGAAGACGCGATCGCCGCCTAACTCAACTACAACCTTAACCCGAGGTTCGATGCTGGGCAGAGCCGCCAGGTATTCCAACTCTTGATTCGACAAAATATTTCCTTCAATAATCCATAGGAGCAGACCCTTGGATTTAGGTGGCAGTTGTTCTAAGTGGGTCGCCAAAATGGGAGGAAGATAGTACGTGTAGCCAACGGCGGCTCCTGAAGCAGTGCTTTTCTTCCCTAGATGAGGCGGACGAACACCATGCACTCCAGTCAGATACATGGCGACATCGCCTAGCCCTCTAGCGGTAATGTTGAGAGCAACATAGCCTGCTGCCCGAATTCGCCGCCGATAGCGTCCCTCAAATCCCCCCTCTAAAGGAACATAAACGCCTAAGGCTCCCTGGGCTTCCAGATCGCGGATCAGCGGCTTGCCAGTTGTAATCAGTGCCATATCAATATAGATTCCTTCGTGCCGTTACCCATTGCTCTGAGGTTAGATGATGTTAGCCTGTCCATGCTGAGGGGCCACACTGACACCACCGATATTCCCTAAAATAGTCTCTCATATCTAGCCAGGAAGCTTCAAAACACAGCATTGAATCTCTGCCAAAGGTATCCTTGTGATTTTCTTAAGATTAGATCTAGACAAACCCAAGAAGGTTGTTCTATAGTGGATAACTGTCGCTAAAAAATTGAGTTGTTCGCAATCCTGTGAATTACAAGGTTTGCGGGGCTCAAAGTTCAAATCAAGCTCTACCCTCGCTATTGGATACTGAGTGGTTTACTGCTTAAGTCCTGATAGGGGTAAACGCCGGGTTAGATCGTTATCTAAACTTTCTCAGAAGCAAAAAGCTAAATCGAAAGCTTTATAAAAAGACTTTCCGAGGTTCAGCTTCTTAGGAGTCATCTTGAGAGGTTAACTTCGGTTGATTTGTAGCGATGAGAGTGGTTAAGCAGAGATCTGAAATGTTTTTCATGATCTCCATATTTTGCAGTGTGTAGATAGAGGGAGTCAGTCACCGTGTCCATCGGTATTCTCGGCACCAAACTTGGCATGACCCAGGTGTTTGACGAAGCAGGGAAAGCCGTTCCCGTAACCGTCGTTCAAGCAGGACCATGCACGATTACCCAGATCAAAACCGTTGACACTGATGGTTATTCGGCCATTCAGGTTGGATACGGTGAGGTAACTGAGAAGGCATTAAATAAGCCTGAGTTAGGTCATTTAGCGAAGTCCGGCTGTTCGCCTGTCCGGCATCTTCATGAGTATCGCTTAGATGATGCGGCTCAGTTTGAGCTGGGTCAACAGTTAAAAGCAGATACGTTTGCGGCTGGACAGACCGTAGATGTGATTGGCACCAGTATTGGTCGTGGCTTTGCGGGTTACCAAAAGCGTCACAACTTTAAGCGTGGACCGATGGCGCATGGTTCCAAAAACCACCGTCTTCCCGGTTCTACCGGTGCTGGTACAACACCCGGTCGGGTCTATCCGGGTAAGCGGATGGCAGGACGCTTGGGTGGCAGTCAGGTTACTGTCCGTCAACTAACAGTTGTTCGAGTTGATGCTGAGCGGAATCTGTTGCTAATTAAAGGGGCTATTCCCGGTAAGCCAGGTGCATTAGTGAATGTTGTGCCTGCCAAAACGATTGGATAAGCACCAGTCATCTTCTGAGATTGCCAGGGGATATTAGGCTGCTCTGGAGCCAATGCCTAACAGTCGTTACCTGAATCGAGACGGGATTAAAGAGATATGGTTGATTGTGTAGTTCGAGATTGGCAAGGACAAGAAGCCGGAACTGCTTCGTTAGAGTTGCGAGTGGCTAGTGAAGCCAGTGCCGCACACATTGTCCATCGTGCCTTAGTGCGTCAAATGGCAAATGCCCGTCAGGGTACTGCTTCGACAAAAACTCGCGCTGAGGTTAGCGGCGGTGGACGGAAGCCCTGGCGGCAAAAAGGGACGGGTCGGGCGCGGGCTGGATCTAACCGTTCTCCGTTATGGCGGGGTGGTGGTGTAATCTTTGGACCCAAGCCCAGAGATTACGAGAAGAAAATGAATCGTAAAGAGCGGAGGTTGGCTCTGCGTACAGCCTTGCAAAGTCGGGTGGATGACTTGGTGGTTGTGCAAGATTTTGCTGATCAGCTACCTCAGCCGAAAACGAAGGAATTAGCTAAAGCGTTAGCCGGTTGGGGAATTCAGCCGGGTGCAAAGGTGCTGTTAATTGTGGCAGAGCGGAATGAGACGGTTTATTTGTCTGCTCGTAACATTGCCAACTTGCGGTTAATCTCTGCCAACAACCTGAATGTATTTGATCTGCTGGCAGCGGATCAGATCGTGGCAACCACATCTGCGCTTTCTCAAATCCAGGAGGTCTACGGTGACTGAATACTCCCCGCGTGATTTAGTTGATTTGATTCGTCGTCCGCTGATCACCGAAAAAGCAACTCTGTTGCTCGAAAACAACCAATACACCTTTGAGGTGGCTCCCAAAGCAACCAAACCACAGATTAGAGCAGCCATTGAAACGCTGTTTGATGTCAAGGTGGTGGGAGTGAAAACAATTAATCCTCCTCGCAAACAACGTCGAGTGGGCAAATTCATTGGCTATCGTCCTCATTACAAGCGGGCGATCGTAACCCTGGCATCTGGGGACTCCATTACCCTCTTCCCCGAGGTCTAGGACTGTTGAGGTTTGGCAAGCATTTAAGAGTGTGAACTATGGGCATCCGCTTATACCGACCATATACCCCTGGAACTCGTGAGCGTAGCGTTTCGGACTTTTCTGAAATTACGCGGAGTGAACCAGAGAAGTCTTTAACAAAATCCCGTCATCGTCCGAAGGGTCGTAACAATCGGGGTGTGATTACTTGCCGCCATCGGGGTGGTGGTCACAAACGCCTTTATCGCATGGTTGACTTCCGTCGCGATAAGCACAATATTCCTGCCAAAGTAGCGGCGGTTGAGTACGATCCGAACCGGAATGCTCGGATTGCTCTGCTGTACTACCAGGATGGTGAGAAGCGCTACATCCTACATCCAGCGAATCTACAAGTCGGTACTGTCATCGTTTCTGGTCCTAACTCCCCGATCGAAGTTGGTAATGCACTACCTTTGGGCAATATCCCGTTGGGTACGATCGTCCACAACGTTGAGCTGACTCCTGGCAAAGGTGGTCAAATCGTGCGGGCGGCTGGTGCCAGTGCGCAGGTGGCGGCAAAAGAAGGAAACTTCGTAACGCTGAAGCTACCTTCCGGCGAAGTGAGAATGATCCGGCGGGAGTGCTATGCGACGATCGGCTCTGTCGGTAACGCAGATATTCGCAATACCAGTTTTGGTAAAGCCGGTCGTAAGCGTTGGAAAGGTCGCAGGCCGGAAGTTCGAGGTAGCGTCATGAACCCGGTTGATCACCCGCATGGGGGTGGTGAAGGCAGAGCGCCGATCGGTCGTTCTGGTCCTGTCACTCCTTGGGGTAAGCCTGCACTGGGATATAAAACTCGCAAGAAGCGCAAACTCAGTGATGCGTTGATTGTCCGTCGCCGTCGTAAATCCTCGAAACGCGGTAGAGGCGGTCGGGATTCATAACTGCAAGCACTAAGAATGGAGTAGGTAGAGCATGGCTCGTTCGCTGAAAAAAGGTCCATTTGTCGCAGATCATCTGCTACGCAAAATTGAGGCAATGCGGGCAAAAGGTGACAATCAGGTGATTAAAACCTGGTCACGTGCGTCCACAATTATGCCGCAAATGATTGGTCTAACCATCGCTGTTCATAACGGACGGCAACATGTTCCGGTCTATGTTACCGAGCAAATGGTTGGTCACAAGCTGGGTGAATTTGCCCCCACTCGTACCTTCCGGGGTCATGCCGGTGGTGATAAGAAAGCTCGCCGATAAGAGGGGCGAGGGATGAGCTACTGGCTCTTAGCGATTAGCTAGAGGAAGAAATTATGGCTGTTGATACTACAGAAGTTAAAGCAATCGCCCGCTACGTTCGGATGTCCCCTCATAAGGTACGTCGGGTTTTGGATCAAATTCGGGGACGCTCCTACCGAGAGGCATTAATCATTTTGGAATTTATGCCCTATCGCTCGTGTGAGCCAATCTTAAAGGTGTTGCGATCGGCAGCAGCGAACGCTGAACACAATGAGGGAATCGATCGCGCTTCGCTCTTAGTGAGCCAAGCTTATGCGGATCAGGGACCGACTCTGAAGCGTTTTAGACCAAGGGCTCAAGGTCGGGCTTACCAGATCCGTAAGCCAACCTGCCACATTACTATTGCTGTGGCTCCAGGTGCGGAAGAGTCCTGATTCCGTCAGAACTCTTTCCGATCTTGAGCCATCATTTCACTGCTACTGCTTTCATTGAGGACGCCTTCGTGGGACAGAAGATTCATCCAACCGGATTCCGACTGGGGATTATCCAGGATCACCGCTCTCGCTGGTTTGCGGATACTAACCGTTATCCAGAATTGTTGCAAGAAGATTATAAGATTCGTCGCTTTGTCGAAAAAAATCTGAGTAGTGCTGGGATTTCTGAAGTTCGGATTGAGCGTAAAGCCGATCAAATTGACTTAGAAGTTCGCACGGCTCGACCTGGTGTTGTTGTTGGTCGTGGCGGTGCTGGCATCGAATCGTTGCGATCGGGGCTACAAAAGGAATTGGGCGGTAGCGATCGCCAAATTCGCATCAATGTGGTTGAAGTGGCTCGGGTTGATGCAGATGCTGCTTTGATTGCTGAGTATATCGCACAACAACTAGAACGTCGGGTCTCCTTCCGGCGGGTGGTTCGTCAGGCGATCCAAAGAGCGCAGCGGGCAGGAATTGAAGGCATTAAAGTTCAGGTGAGTGGTCGTCTGAATGGTGCAGAAATTGCTCGTCCCGAGTGGACCCGCGAAGGTCGTGTCCCTCTCCATACTTTGCGAGCCGATATTGACTACGCTTACTGCACTGCCAGCACAATCTATGGCACCTTAGGGATTAAAGTTTGGGTATTCAAGGGGGAAATTATCCCTGGTCAAGAGGAACCTCAAGCGAATACCGCGACCCAACCTCGCCGTCGTCAACAACAGCGTCGTCGTCAGCAATTTGAAGACCGATCGAATGAGGGATAGGGCATAGAGCTGAAAGGGCATTTTCCCTTTTCGTTGCTTAAGCTCTCCTGACTTCTGCATTCATAAGGTACTGAGCCATGTTAAGTCCAAGAAGAACTAAATTTCGTAAGCAGCAACGCGGACGCATGAGAGGTCTGGCAACTCGCGGTAGCTCTCTCAACTTCGGTGAGTTTGGTCTCCAAGCGTTGGAACCCTCCTGGATTACCTCTCGCCAAATCGAAGCTAGCCGTCGAGCCATGACTCGGTATATCCGTCGGGGTGGCAAAATCTGGATTCGCATTTTCCCGGATAAGCCTGTGACCATGCGACCGGCTGAAACCCGGATGGGTTCCGGTAAAGGGGCTCCTGAATTTTGGGTAGCTGTCGTGAAACCAGGTCGAATTTTGTTTGAAATTGCTGGAGTTTCTGAAGAAGTTGCCCGGGAAGCAATTCGTCTGGCATCCTTCAAACTCCCTATTAAGACAAAGTTCATCACGCGTGAAACGGAGGAGTCCTGATTATGCCATTACCTAAAATAGAAGATGCGCGTAAACTAAGCGACCAGGAACTTGAAGAGCAAATTATTGCGATTAAGCGTGAACTATTTGAACTGCGATTTCAGAAGGGCACACGTCGGTTAGAAAAACCTCACCAATTTAAGCACGCTCGTCATCGTTTGGCTCAATTAATGACGGTTGAACGAGAAAGACAGTTGGCAGTAGGCTCACAATCTGGATCTGAAGCAGCGGAGTAGACCTCAATGGCAGTAAAAGAGAGAGTTGGCTTAGTCGTCAGCGACAAAATGGATAAAACCGTAGTTGTGGCAGTGGAAAATCGGGCTGCTCACCAGAAATACGGCAAGATTGTGGCAAAAACCCGACGCTATAAGGCGCATGATGAGGAGAATAAGTGCCGAGTTGGCGATCGAGTCCGGATTCAGGAAACTCGTCCTCTCAGCCGTACTAAGCGGTGGACTGTGACCGATATTTTAACCACTACAGCAAAAGGCTAGAGGAAGGTTGAGATGATTCAGCAGGAAACCTACCTGAACGTAGCAGATAACAGCGGTGCGCGTAAGCTCATGTGCATCCGTGTGTTAGGGGGTGGTAATCGTCGTTATGGTGGCGTTGGTGATGTCATTGTGGCGGTGGTGAAAGATGCGATCCCTAACATGGCGGTCAAGAAGTCGGATGTCGTTAAAGCGGTAATTGTTCGGACTCGCAAGAGCTTGCGCCGTGAAAGCGGTATGAGCATTCGCTTTGATGATAATGCGGCGGTGATTATCAATAACGATGGTAATCCGAAAGGCACTCGTGTCTTTGGTCCGGTTGCCCGTGAACTGCGCGACAAAAACTTTACCAAGATTGTTTCTCTGGCGCCGGAGGTACTGTAATGGCAATTAGCAAGGCTGAGGTCACTCGGCACAAAATGCATGTCAAGAAAGGCGACACCGTTCAAGTCATCAGTGGCAAGGATAAAGGCAAAGTCGGTGAAGTTCTCCTGACTCTACCGAAACTTAGCAAGGTGGTTGTCAAGGGAGTCAACATTCGGACTAAGCACGTTAAACCTCAACAGGAAGGTGAATCGGGGCAAATCGTTACCAACGAAGCACCCATTCATAGCTCTAATGTCATGCTTTACTCGGAAAAGCAGAAAGTAGCTAGCCGCGTGTGTTACACCTTCAATGCTGAAGGTCGTAAGGTGCGGATGCTGAAGAAAACTGGGGAAATAATTGACTAGGACTGTTAGTTGTCAGCTATTCGTGATTTGTAGAAATAGAACTTGGCATTTGCTCAATCGCTCTGAACCATTCCGATATAGCGAATCACTAACACCCAATTTTCCTGACCAAGACCAGGAATCAATCGAAAAAGGATGATCAATGGCAACACAGCTTAAAACAACGTATCAAGAAAAAATTGTTCCAAAATTGATGGAACAGTTTGGCTACACCAACATCCACCAAGTTCCTAAGCTTGTTAAAGTCACTGTGAACCGGGGTTTAGGTGAAGCGGCTCAAAATGCAAAAGCATTGGAGGCTTCTTTAGCCGAGATTGGTGTGATTACTGGGCAAAAACCCGTAGTTACCCGTGCTAAGAAAGCGATCGCAGGGTTCAAAATCCGGCAGGGGATGCCTGTCGGGATTATGGTAACGCTCCGTTCAGACCGGATGTATGCCTTTCTCGATCGCCTGATCAACCTCGCTCTCCCCCGGATTCGTGACTTTCGCGGTATCAGTCCTAAGAGTTTTGACGGGCGTGGGAACTACACACTGGGGATTCGAGAGCAGCTCATTTTCCCAGAAGTGGACTATGACAGCATTGACCAAATCCGTGGCATGGACATTTCAATCATCACGACTGCAACTACCGACGAGGAGGGTCGTGCTTTATTGAAAGAGATGGGCATGCCCTTCCGGGATAACTAAGGCAGGTTTATCAAGGGAATACTATGGCGGCACACGACACCATTGCAGACATGCTGACGCGAATTCGGAACGCAAATATGGCGCGTCACCAAACAACTGAGGTTCCCTCCACCAGGATGACTCGCAGTATTGCCAAAGTCTTAAAAGATGAAGGGTTTATCGCTGACTACGAAGAGACTGGTGAGGGAGTAAAGCGCCACTTGGTCATTGCGCTTAAGTATAAAGGTAAGGGCAGACAACCGATTATTAATACATTGCGGCGAATCAGCAAACCGGGATTTCGAGTGTACTCAAACCGGAAAGATTTACCCCGTGTATTAGGTGGAATCGGCATTGCCATTATTTCGACCTCCAACGGCATTATGACCGATCGGGAAGCTCGTCGTAGCGGTTTAGGCGGTGAAGTTCTTTGCTACGTCTGGTAGCGGAGATCCGTTAAATGAGCACGGAATTCAGTACGCGGAATTGATAGGAGTAGGCAGGTATGTCGCGCATTGGTAAACGTCCCATTGCTATCCCCGCTAAGGTGACGATCACGATCGACGGGCAATCAGTCACAGTTAAGGGACCAAAGGGTGAGTTGTCTAGAGTGTTGCCTCCCGAGGTCATTGTGGTTCAAGAGGGCGAAACACTGTTAGTCAATCGACGGGATGAGTCCCGCATGGCTCGTCAACGACATGGGTTATGTCGAACTTTGGTTGCCAATATGGTTGAAGGGGTTTCCCAAGGATTTCAGCGTCGTTTGGAGATCCAAGGTGTTGGTTACCGGGCTCAAGTGCAGGGTAAGACTTTGACTCTGAACATGGGATATAGCCACCCAGTACAAATTGAACCGCCCGACGGAATCCAGTTTGCCGTTGAGAATAACGTCAATGTGATGGTTAGCGGTATCGATAAAGAAATTGTTGGCAATACGGCTGCTCGAATTCGTGCGGTTCGTCCCCCAGAACCTTATAAAGGGAAAGGGATTCGCTATGCCGGAGAAGTAGTCAGACGTAAGGCTGGTAAGGCAGGGAAGAAATAGTCATGAATCTAAGTCGTAGAGAGTCAACTCGTAATCGTCACCAACGCGTTCGGCGGCGGGTGACAGGGACAGCGGAACGCCCAAGATTGGCTGTGTTTCGTTCTAATCAACACATCTATGCCCAAGTGATTGACGATACTCAGCACCATACCCTGGCTTCTGCTTCAACGTTAGAATCAGACTTGAAATCTAGTTTAGAGTCTGGAGCCAATTGTGATGCGTCTACTCAAGTAGGCAAATTGATTGCTCAGCGATCGCTCGAAAAGGGTATTCAGCAAGTCGTCTTCGATCGTGGTGGTAATCTCTATCATGGTCGGATCAAAGCCCTAGCAGATGCTGCCCGTGAAGCAGGGCTACAGTTCTAATCCGTCATTAGATATCTTTAGTAATTTGCGGAATCGCTTGGAGTAGATCATGGCAAAGGGTCGTAAAAGCAATAAGAGCCGAGAAAAGGAAACTGACTGGCAAGAGCGGGTTGTGCAAATCCGGCGGGTCACCAAGGTTGTCAAAGGGGGTAAGAAGTTAAGCTTCCGGGCGATCGTGGTCGTTGGTAATGAGCGTGGGCAGGTGGGTGTCGGCGTTGGTAAGGCTAGCGATGTGATTGGTGCGGTGAAGAAAGGCGTTGCAGATGGTAAAAAGCATTTAATTGAAGTGCCTTTGACCAAAAATAACTCTATTCCCCACCCAACGACTGGTCAGGGCGGCGGAGCAAAAGTCATGATGCGTCCGGCGGCTCCTGGTACAGGGGTAATTGCTGGGGGGGCTGTGCGGACTGTACTGGAACTGGCAGGAGTTAGAAACATTCTGGCTAAGCAGCTTGGTTCCGATAATCCGCTCAATAATGCGAGAGCGGCGGTTGAAGCCCTATCCACCCTGCGAACATTTGCCGAAGTTGCTGAGCAACGGGACATTTCCCTTGAGCATCTTTATGCCTAGCCTAGCCAATTACCTGGCTGACTAGAGTAATTAAGTACTCAAGACTGGGTGACTGATGCAATTTCTATAATGCTGTTAGTAATTGAGAGCGAACGCTATGAGATTAAATGATGCTGTGCCCCAGTCCGGTTCTAAAAAGCGCCGTCGCCGTCTGGGTCGAGGAATTGCGGCAGGTCAAGGGGCAAGCTGTGGCTTTGGCATGAGAGGTCAAAAGTCACGATCGGGTCGCCCAACCCGTCCAGGTTTTGAAGGAGGACAAACTCCTTTGTATCGCCGCATCCCTAAGCTAAAACACTTCCCGATCATCAATCGGCGTTACTACACCATTATCAATGTCGAGGATTTAGCCTCCTTACCAGCTAACACTCTGGTGACCCTGACATCTCTCATGGAAGCAGGGATTGTCACTACTGATGATGGGCCTCTCAAAGTATTGGGGAATGGTGAACTCAATGTGCCTTTACAGGTGCAGGCGGCTGCCTTTAGTGCATCGGCTCGCGCTAAGATTGAAGCAGCTAAGGGAACTTGTGAACTTCTAGGTGCTGACTCTTCGGAGGCAGAATAGCCTGAAGCTCTGCATAAATACTGCTCAATCATAGATACTTCGGTAGTTTCTACCGGAGATTTATCTATATAAAACCATACGTATGTTAGAGGGTCGCTTTCATGGTTGTTAGCCGAGATAAGACACCAAGTGCTCAGGAGACTTTTGCCCAAATGGCTCAAGCGGCTGGGCTAAGGGGGCGGGTTCTATTAACGATCGGCATGTTAATCCTGATTCGCCTTGGTATCTTTCTGCCGATCCCAGGCATCGATCGGGAAGCCTTTGGAAGAAGTATTCAAAATAATGTAGCGGTCAATTTTCTTGATATTTTTGCGGGAGGCGGTCTGAAGGCTCTAGGCATCTTTGCCTTGGGGATTATTCCGTTCATCAATGCCTCGATTATTTTGCAGCTTTTGACGGCAGCTCTACCCTCGTTAGAGAATCTGCAAAAGAATGAAGGGGAGGCAGGTCGTCGTAAGATTTCGCAAATTACCCGATATGTTGCCCTGGGTCTTGCTCTGGTTCAGAGTATTGGCGTGTCAATTTGGCTGCAACCCTACGTTCAACCTGAGAATGCTGGAATTGGCTTTATTATCCAAACCGTTCTAGCGCTAACGGCAGGCTCCATGTTTGTCATGTGGGTAGGAGAGTTGGTAACGGAGCGAGGCATTGGAAATGGTGCTTCCCTGCTGATCTTTGTCAGTATTGTCTCTGGCTTCCCACGGTATTTTGGTCAAACTTTAGAATTGGCCCAGACTGGCGATCGTAGCGTAGTCGGAGGGATTCTGATTCTCCTGCTAGTCTTCCTGGTGATGATTGTCGGGATTGTGTTTGTGCAAGAAGGTACCCGGCGGATCCCAATTGTCTCTGCAAAACGCCAAGTGGGGCGGCGGATGTATTTGGAGAAGAGTAGCTATCTTCCCTTACGCCTGAATCAAGGCGGCGTGATGCCGATTATCTTTGCCTCAACGGTACTGATTCTTCCAGAGTATCTAGCGCAATTTACCAAAAATGACATCGTCATTCAGATTGCAAACTATATGCGACCGAGTGGCCCAACCCCGTGGGTGTACGTAGCTGTTTACTTAGCGCTAATTCTGTTCTTCAGCTATTTCTATACCTCTTTGGTGGTCAATCCGGTCGATCTCTCACAAAACTTGAAGAAGATGGGGGCTAGTATTCCCGGCATTCGTCCTGGTAAAGCCACCAGTGATTATGTTGAACGGGTGTTAAATCGCTTAACTCTTCTAGGGGCTGTTTTCCTGGGTTTGGTTGCGATCGTGCCGACAGCGGTTGAAAGTGCGACTCGGGTGACAACGTTTCAGGGTTTGGGAGCAACCTCATTGTTGATTTTAGTGGGTGTCGCGATCGACACCGCTAAGCAAATTCAAACCTATGTTATTTCCCAACGCTACGAAGGAATGGTGAAACAGTAGTGCCACGCTTAATCTTTTTAGGTGCCCCTGGGGCGGGTAAAGGAACTCAAGCCAAAGCGTTAGCTGAACTGTATAAAATCCCGCATATTTCTACCGGTGATATTTTGCGAGATGCAGTCGCTCGGCAAACTCCTTTAGGTTTACAAGCGCAAGCCTATATGGATCGCGGTGACTTAGTTCCAGATCAACTGGTGATCGATTTGATTCGGGAACGCCTGCATCAGGCAGATGCCCAATTGGGTTGGATCTTAGATGGTTTCCCCCGGAATGTGACCCAAGCCAGCTTCCTGGATCAACTGTTATCCGAAATTAATCAGGTTAGCGATCAAGTCGTTTACTTTGATGTCCCAGATGAGGTGTTAGTCTCCCGGATGTTAGGGCGTGGTCGTAAAGATGACACGAGAGAGGTGATTGAGTCGCGTTTGGAAGTCTATCGGCAACAAACGGCTCCATTGATCGACTTTTATAAAGACCGCAGTAAATTGCTGGCTGTCAATGGGGATAAGGCAATGGATGAGGTGACAGCCGAACTTGAACAATCGCTGCAATAAAAGTGCTTGCTACCTTACCTGCCCCTGGGGTCATATTTTTGACATTAATACCTGGCTATTGGCGTCGCCATTCAGTCAGGTATTCCGGTGATTACTGATATACTCAACCAACCGATCATGGAAGGGATGATCTAGACTCAAAGTGAAACTGCATTCTAACTTTTTGGTTAGGTTCGGGCTAATGAATTAACGTGTACAAGGGAGAGAAGTTCAATTGTCAAAACAAGATCTGATTGAAATGGAAGGTACGGTGACGGAGTCCCTACCTAATGCGATGTTCCGGGTGAATTTAGACAACGGCTTTAATGTCCTTGCCCATATCTCCGGTAAGATTCGGCGGAATTACATCAAAATCCTCCCGGGCGATCGCGTCAAGGTAGAGTTGACTCCTTAT
Source organism: Pantanalinema rosaneae CENA516 (assembly GCF_050753385.1). Taxonomy (NCBI): domain Bacteria; kingdom Bacillati; phylum Cyanobacteriota; class Cyanophyceae; order Leptolyngbyales; family Leptolyngbyaceae; genus Pantanalinema; species Pantanalinema rosaneae. Next base: position 50,210 of record NZ_JBLZFZ010000010.1, on the reverse strand, counting down.
GACCTGACTAAAGGGCGGATTACCTACCGTCTCAGGAACAAGAAGTAACTAGGCGCTGCATCTTCCAACAAATAGTCGTGGTTTTCTTGACAAAAGATTCATCGTTTTGATAAGATGCTAAGTTTGTAGCGCTGGCAAAGGACATGAAAGTTCGAGCATCGGTTCGTAAAATATGCGATAAATGTCGCGTTATTCGTCGTCGTGGCAGGGTCATGGTGATCTGTTCTAATCCTAAGCATAAACAGCGTCAAGGTTAGAACAATTAGATGATGGCTTGGGCAAGTAACAGCCAGGGTCTATAAATTGGTGATTAATGAACATCATCATAAGTATTTTGGGTTTCTAGCAGAAAGTACAAGTGGGAGAAGAGGGACGTGGCACGGATTGCCGGAGTAGATTTACCTCGGGATAAACGAGTCGAAATTGGTCTGACCTACATCTACGGAATTGGTCTAACCCGATCGCGCAGTATTCTGGAAGCAACTGGAGTCAATCCGGATGTTCGGGTTAAGGATTTAAGTGATGCAGATGTCGCGGCTTTAAGAGCAGAGGTAGAAGAGAGCTACCAGGTCGAGGGGGATCTCAGACGTTTAGAGTCCATGAACATCAAGCGATTGATGGACATTGGAACCTATCGGGGTCGCCGTCATCGCTTAGGCTTGCCAGTTCGGGGACAGAGAACCCGCACGAATGCTCGCACCCGTCGTGGTGGTCGTCGGACTGTTGCAGGTAAGAAGAAAGCGCCTAGCAAGAAGTAACTCTAGTTGGTTATTTACAGGTGATCAATCCTCGTTGCAGCGTGAGCTAGCAAATCAGGTTGCTAATTGGCGCGGTTTTGCAACGGCATGATTTTAACCTCAGGCAAAGCCAACCGTTGTTTCGCAGCATTTTTGAAAAACTACACACCTAACGTTAGGAAACTGACATGGCAAGGCAACCAACCAGGAAAACTGGAGTTCGTAAGCAGAAAAAAAATATTCCCAATGGCGTAGCTTACATCCAGTCCACCTTCAACAACACCATTGTGACCATTGCAGATACCAATGGAGAAGTGATTTCGTGGGCTTCCGCAGGCTCAAGTGGCTTTAAAGGAGCCAAAAAAGGGACTCCTTTTGCGGCTCAAACGGCGGCAGAGAATGCGGCTCGGCGGGCGGCTGACCAAGGCATGCGCCAGATAGAGGTCATGGTGAGTGGTCCCGGAGCAGGTCGGGAGACAGCAATTCGGGCTCTACAAGGAGCAGGTCTAGAAATCACCCTAATCCGTGATGTCACTCCAATCCCCCATAATGGTTGCCGTCCTCCCAAGCGGCGTCGAGTTTAAAGAATGGGATTGTATCGTCTGATTAAATTTCTGTAAAGAAGCTGATGGGACGAGTTTAAAATCCTGGCACAAATCTGTGGCAAGCCGCAAAGCCAAGATTTATCTAGCAAAGCATTTGCCTTGCGTCTTTCATCCGTCAAGAGGGGAGGTTGTTCCGTGGCACAGTTTCAGGTTGAGTGTATAGAGTCAAGATACGAAAGAGATCAAAGTCAAGTTGGTAAATTTGTCATTGAACCATTGGAGCGTGGTCAGGGAACAACTCTTGGCAATGCTCTGAGACGAGTGTTGCTATCCAACCTGGAAGGTGCAGCGATTACGGCTGTACGGATTGCCGGAGTTAGCCATGAATTTGCCACGATTCCAGGGGTGCGTGAGGATGTTTTAGACATTCTTCTGAATATGAAGAAAGTTGTTCTCAAGAGCTACTCCTCTCAGCCCCAAATCGGACGATTACTTGTTCAAGGTCCTGCGACCGCAACGGCTGGTCAGTTTGATTTGCCCTCCGAAGTAGAGTTTGTGGATCAAAACCAGTACATTGCGACTTTGTCAGCAGGGGCAACCCTGGAGATGGAGTTCAGAATCGAGAAAGGTAAGGGCTATCGAGCGGTTGAAAAGGGTCGTGATGAGACTGTCGCTCTAGACTTTCTCCAGATTGACTCAATTTTTATGCCCGTTCGGCGGGTACATTACTCGGTTGAAGATGCCAGAATTGGTGGTGCGATCGAGAAAGACCGCTTGATTATGGAGATTTGGACAAACGGTAGTTTGACTCCACAGGAAGCTTTGAGCCAAGCGGCAAATATTTTGGTTGATCTGTTTAATCCGCTAAAAGAAATTCCATCAGAATCGGTGGAGCCAGATGACTCTGGATCGGAAGACCCAACCAATCAAATTCCGATCGAGGAATTGCAGCTTTCGGTACGGGCTTACAACTGCTTGAAGCGGGCTCAAATCAACTCAGTCGCAGATTTGTTGGACTACACCCAAGAAGATCTATTGGAGATCAAAAACTTTGGTGCTAAATCGGCTGAAGAGGTAGTTGAAGCGTTGCAGCAGCGTCTAGGCATCACCCTGTCCCAGGAAAAGTCTTCAAAGAGCACCTAGCTGTACGCTCTAGAGGTTGAACTCTGTATTTGACAGCTAATAACGATTTATTACCCTTAACTATGTCTTATGCGTCACCGTTGTCGTGTCCCTCAACTTGGTAAGCCTGCTGATCAACGTCGTGCTTTATTGCGAGCACTCACGACTGAGTTAATTCGGAATGGTCGAATTAAAACGACGAAAACCCGGGCTCAGGCAGTTCGGGCAGAGGCTGAACGAATGATTACCTTAGCCAAAGATGGTTCTTTGGCAGCTCGTCGTCGAGCGTTGGGCTATTTGTATGACAAGCAGTTAGTTCATGCGCTGTTTGAGCAAGCGAGTTCTCGTTATGGCGATCGTCAGGGTGGGTATACCCGCATTCTACGGACGGTTCACCGTCGTGGTGATAATGCTGAAATGGCAATTATTGAACTGACCTGACGATGATTGCTGTTGCCTCTCAGCCAACTCAACGGATTGCCCTAGTCATTCAGTATTTGGGCACTCACTTTCATGGTTGGCAATGGCAGCCCCACCAGCGGACTGTACAAGAGGAAATCGAAGCTGCGCTCAAGGCGGTATTAGGATTTCCAGTGAGGATTCATGCCGCTGGTAGAACAGACTCTGGCGTACATGCCGCCGCTCAGGTGGCGCACTTTGATGCACCCAGTATGGTTCCGGCTCATCGTTGGGCTGATATTCTCAATGCCCGGTTGCCATCAGATGTGCTGATTCGTGCCTCAGCGGCTGTCGAGTCCACGTGGCATGCTCGATTTTCAGCGCTTTGGCGGCGTTATCGCTATCTGTTATATACCGATCCTCGTCCAAACCTGTTTGTCCGACCATATAGTTGGCATTACTACCACCAACCCTTAGATACTGATGGGATTCAGTCGGCTCTAGATCCATTAATTGGGCGACATCACTTAGCCGCATTTCATCGGGCTGGCTCCAAACGTCCTCATTCCTGGGTCGATGTCCAAGTCGCAGAATGTCGTCGTCAAGGTGCTTTTATCTCAATTGAGGTGCAAGCCAGTGGGTTTTTGTATGGGATGATGCGGCTTTTAGTTGGACTGTTGGTACAGGTAGGACGAGGGGAGCGATCGCCCAATAGCTTTACCGAACTGTGGTTAGCGCAACGTCGGGAGGAGGTGAAGTATGCTGCACCGGCTCAAGGGTTATGTTTGCTGCGGGTCGGCTATCCTGACTTTCCCTTTCCACCAGAGGTTTGGTTTGATACCCAACCGACCTTTTACTTCCCAGTGCTACCTGAACTCGTTGAAGTTACTTCGTCATCCGTTTCTTCGCCGCTTGTACAACTGAACCAACCCAGTCAACTGAATCTTTCAAGCACAATGTGATTGCCATGAATAAAACCTATCTCCCACCTCAAGATGATATTGAACGTAATTGGTATGTGATCGATGCAGCTGATCAGCGGCTTGGTCGCCTTGCCAGTGAAGTTGCCAGAGTGTTACGGGGTAAAAACAAGGCTGCCTATACCCCCTCAATGGATACGGGTGACTTTGTGATTATTGTCAACGCTGAAAAGGTAGCAGTAACTGGCAAGAAACGCTCTCAAAAACTGTATCGTCGCCATTCTGGTCGTCCCGGCGGTATGAAGACTGAGACATTTGCCAAGCTGCAATCTCGTTTACCTGAGCGGATTATTGAACATGCTGTAAAAGGCATGTTGCCAAAAAATACGCTAGGTCGGCAGCTATTTACTAAGCTGAAAGTTTATGCGGGACCTGACCACCCTCATCAAGCACAAAAACCCCAAGTTTTAGAAATTAATACCATTCCCGGAGGACAAGAGTAATGCAGGCAACGGAGCAAGGTCGAGCTATGTACCTGGGGACAGGTCGGCGCAAATCCGCGATCGCACGGGTTCGGTTAGTTCCTGGTAGTGGACAACTAACCATTAACGGTAAGCCTGGGGATCTTTACTTGCAGTTTAATCCAGAGTATCTTGCGGTGGTCAAAGCACCTCTAGAAACCTTGGGGTTAGAGGCTGAGTACGATATTTTGGTCAATACCTGTGGTGGTGGTTTAACTGGGCAAGCCGATGCTGTGCGTTTGGGGGTAGCTCGGGCGCTATGTCAACTCGATCCAGATAACCGTAAGCCTTTGAAGGTGGAAGGTTACTTAACCCGTGATCCGCGAGCCAAGGAGCGGAAGAAGTACGGTTTACGGAAAGCTCGGAAAGCTCCTCAGTACTCAAAGCGTTAAGTTATTTCCTGTCATTTTGCGGTTGGTGGCTGTTGGGCAGTGAGATAGATCTATGGCTATCTCCTAGCAACAGTTCGTTAGAATCAAAATTGAAGTAGTTGTGTTGTTGAGAGTTAGCCATGCCGAAACCTGATATTCATCCCAAGTGGTACCCAGAAGCCAAGGTTTATTGCAATGGTGAAGTGGTAATGACCGTTGGTTCCACTTCGCCGGAGCTCCATGTTGACGTTTGGTCAGGAAATCACCCTTTCTTTACTGGAACTCAGAAGATTATTGATACGGAAGGTCGAGTTGAGCGCTTCCTGCGTAAGTACGGCATGATGGATGGCACTGAAGAGGCTACAGAATCCTCACAGGGTAAAAAGAAACGGTAGCAGTGTAGTGAGTTAGTCCGTTGTTGTTAGCCTTATGCAGCTTGAATGTGGACGCAGGCTGGTAACTGCGAACACTGCCCACAAATACTGTTTCAATTGACCCGAGATCGTCATGGCTGAAGCATATCTGCTTGATAAGTTGAACTCTGTTGAACAAACGTTTGGTGAGCTAACTCGACGGTTGGCTGATCCTGATGTTGCTAAGGATCCGAACGAATTCCAGCGAGTGGCAAAAGCGCGTTCTTCTCTGGAGGAGGTGGTAACCACCTTTGAAACCTGGAAAACAGCCCAGGAAGAACTAGCTGGGGCAAAGCAGATCTTGAAGGAAGCTGGAGATGACCCAGAGTTGAAGGAAATGGCAGCTCTGGAGGTGGATGATCTAGAGTCCAAGCTGGAACAGCTAGAAACTCGTTTGAAGATCTTGTTACTGCCCAGTGATCCAAATGATGATAAGAACATTATGTTGGAGATCCGGGCAGGTACAGGAGGCGATGAGGCGAGTATCTGGGCGGGTGACTTGCTCAGGATGTATTCCCGGTATGCTGAAACCCAGGGCTGGCGAGTCAAGCTAGTGAGTGAGTCTCTGGCAGATATGGGTGGGTTTAAAGAGGCGATCCTGGAAATACAAGGCGATCGCGTGTATAGCCAGTTAAAGTTTGAGGCTGGGGTGCATCGAGTGCAGCGAGTGCCCGTGACCGAAGCTCAAGGTCGAGTTCACACCTCTACAGCAACGGTGGCAGTGATGCCGGAAGTGGATGATGTGGAAATTCATATTGATCCAAAAGATATAGAAATGACCACGATGCGATCGGGTGGTGCCGGTGGTCAGAATGTCAACAAGGTGGAAACTGCCGTAGACCTAACCCATAAGCCAACGGGGATCCGAATTAAGTGTATGGAAGAGCGATCGCAGTTGCAAAACCGGGAACGGGCAATGCAGATCCTTCGAGCCAAGCTGTTTGAAATGAAATTGCAAGAGCAACAGGAAGCTGTGATGTCGGCGCGGCGGATGCAGGTGGGAACAGGTTCCCGTTCTGAAAAGATCCGAACCTATAACTACAAAGATAACCGGGTTACGGATCATCGGTTGAATCAAAACTTTTCATTAGCTCCAATTCTAGAAGGGGATATCGAAACCCTAATCCAAACCTGTATTTCTCAGGATCAGCAGGAGCGGTTGGAACAATTAGCGGCTGAAAGTAACGGTCAACCGTCATCGGTTTAATCCGACCAGGATCTACTAAATCCTGACGTTGAGCGGATTTAGGTCGTCGGTTGGCTAAGTTAGAATCAAAGCAGCTTACTTATTATTGGATTCATGTTGCCACGCGAAGATCTGCTCAAGGGTATTGAGCATCGTGATGTTGTAGCCAGGGTGATTGATCAGGCAGAACAAGCGATCAAAACCTGGGAAGTGATTGCAACTGACTTTTTATCGCCACCGGAACTGAAGGAAGTTCAACAAGGATTTAGTCGGTTAACTGAAGTGCAATTAGTCGCTTGGGGTGGTTATCCTCAAGCAGAGCGCCAACGGTTAGCGATCGCTCGCTCAGAATTGCCATTGGATTCTAGTCAGGTGGATTTAGCTGCTGTTGAAGTCGCAGGTAATTTTTTATTTGATCCAGCCAGCCATCGAGATTTTCTGGGAGCGCTGCTCGGGACAGGGATTGTGCGGGAGAAGGTCGGTGACATTATTGTGCTGGGTGAACGAGGGGCACAGGCGATCGTAGTGCCTGAGATGGTGGAGTTTTTAGAGTTAAATCTGGCTCAAGTGCGATCGGTGCCGGTAAAAACTCAACGGATCGAGTTGACGGAACTGAAGCTCCGGGAGCCGAAAAAGAAAGAACTGACCACAGTGGAAGCGTCGATGCGGTTGGATGCGATCGCTTCAGCCGGTTTTAGCATTTCACGCAGCAAGATGGTAGAACTGATCTCGGCTGGCGATGTGCGGGTGAATTGGAAAGAGATTACCTCTTCTAGCCATGCCCTCAAGCCTGGGGATCTGGTCGCGATTCGGGGTAAGGGTCGCCTCGAAATTGGCGAAGTGGCTGTGACCAAAAAAGATCGTTATCGAGTGCAGCTAACCCGGTTAGTTTAGTGACCATGAAAAAAGAGGTGCAGTTGTGGCACCTCTCTACTATTGAAACGCTATGTGGATCTAAGAGTTACTGGCTTGAGCGGCGAGAAGTTGTTTGAGCTTCTCTAGCTCTTGAGCCCAACGGGGATCGGGTTGGACGCTGTCGAGATCCGATGAACCCCCAGAAGTACGATTCTTAGACTTATTGTTACTGCCTTTGCGACCTTTGTTGCTCGATGGAGCGCTGCTGGCAGTGATAGGAGTCTCGTCTGCTTTATCCTTGGAGCGGGGCTGGGCTCTTTCTACTTTCAGCGAAGCCTCTTTGAGCGCATAACCGTTAAATTTCTCAATGATGGCATCAGCTTGTTCTTCATTCTTAACGGTAATAAACCCAAAGCCACGGCATTTGTTGGTTTTGCGATCGGTGATAATTTTGGTAGAAATTGAATCACCTTCTTCGGCAAAAATGGCTTCTAGTTCTTGACGAGTTAACTCTTCGGGCAGATTGCCCACATATAAACGAACGGACATGGGAAGACACCTCCAGGCTGTTGGAAACTAAAATGAAAAATTGTGCTTTAACAATGGCTGAAGTTGTCTAAGCAGACACTCGGATGCAAAACCAGCCAAACGTCCCCTTCCTGCTAATTTTGATCCCTTTGCCTGCAAGTAGAGGGGCAACCTATCTGCCGATTGTTCAACCCGTTGCATGAAATGGCACTCAATAGTCAAGCCAGACTCATTGAAGCTGCCAATTGCTGCTAAAGAATTAGAACTGAGCATGTCGCTCTTATACTGCCCTACCAGATTATTCACGCCATTCATTAAGGTATCATGGTCGCTTGATCGCAGCTAGTACAATAGAAAATTTCTGTCCCTGGTAGCAGTGCTCTAGTCTACTAAAAAGCGACGCTGTCAGCTCAACCAGTTGAACTTGTAACGAGAATTTAAGCATAACTCATGCTAGAGATGCTGCATCCAGTTGAGCGAGTTGAACTAATCGAGTGATGGTTAAGCAAGAGAGTATGAGCCTTGCTAAAGCAGAATTGAACTTGATGTTAATAAATATTAACACACTGAGTCGCAGACTCGATCGCAATGGCTGTGATCGACAACCGGGTTGAGAGCTTGGCGCGATCGAACAATTAAACGGTGAGAGCTGACCATATCTTTCTCTATACACTATGAGCAATCATGGTTTGTCTCACCGTAGATCAGACTGTTTTAGGGCGGCAAAAGTTTCCCTAAAAACGGCAGGTTGCTGAAGATGTGAGTTTAGTCTTCGGCAAACACATAGCGGTAGAGTTCGTTGGGATCGGGTTCAGGACTTTCGAGCGCAAATTTAACGGCATCTTCGATGTTTGCCTGAATCTTTTTGTCGATCTCTTTCAGTTCTTGCTGATTGACCAAATTTTGCTCGATCAAATAGGCGGCTAACTTTTTGATTGGATCACGGGCTAACCAGGCTTCTTTTTCCGCTTTAGACCGCAGTTCGTCTGGATCTGCCAGAGAGTGACCCCGAAAGCGATAGGTTAAGCATTCAATCAACGTTGGGCCTTCCCCTGCCCGCGCCCGCGCAACCGCCTCTTGGGCAACGGCTCGCACTGCCAGCACATCCATCCCATCAACTTCGACCCCGACCATGCCAAATCCAGCGGCTTTGCGATAGATTTCGGGTTGGGAGGTGGCTCGTTCATGCGCCATCCCGATCGCCCATTTGTTATTTTCCACCACAAATAGAATGGGTAGCTTCCATAGTGCTGCCATATTCAGGCACTCAAAAAATTGTCCGTTGTTGGTGGTGCCATCACCAAAGAATGCCGCCGTTACCTGATCTGCCGTGGGATCATTCATCACTTCCCGGCGGTATTTGCTTTGGAATGCGGCTCCTGTGGCGACCGGAATTCCTTCTCCAATAAAGGCATAGCCGCCGAGTAGACGATGTTCGGCTGAAAATAGGTGCATCGAACCGCCACGTCCTTTACTACATCCCGTGGCTTTGCCAAATAACTCCGCCATGACGCTGTGGGCGGACACTCCAGCACTCAAGGCATGAACGTGATCACGGTAGGTACTGCAAACGTAGTCTTCACCGGGTCGCATGGCTTTAATCACACCTGTGGAAACAGCTTCCTGTCCGTTATACAGGTGAACGAAACCAAACATTTTGCCGCGATAGTACATTTCGGCGCACTTGTCCTCAAAGGAGCGCCCGAGTACCATATCTTCATACAGCATCAATCCTTCGTCTCGGCTGATGTTGGCTTGGGTTGCCGGAAATACCGGAACTGTTCTGTCTTGAACCATTGACCTGTCCTGACCTCAGACTTCTCAAATTTTCTAGAATTTATGTTGCTGACCGGGGGATTTTGCTTATCCTGGGTGTAAACTGCCACTTTGTTATGTAAGCGGTATGATCTGGGCACGTTACAGAACTGCCAAGATCCGATACCATAGCTTAACCTTACTCCTTACCGTTGGGGAAGTGTACCGTGCGTATTCCGCTTGACTATTATCGGATTCTGGGTTTGCCAATTCAGGCGACCACTGAACAACTGAAGCAGGCGCACCGCGATCGTACCCTGCAATTGCCCCGACGCGAGTATTCCGATGCGGCGATCGCGGCGCGTAAGCAGCTTTTAGATAAAGCGTATGTGTTGTTGTCCAATCCAGAACAACGCCAGCTTTATGATGCTAACTTTTTAGCGAAAACCTATGATCTGGCTTCAGAGTCAGAATCAACCTTACCCGGAACGGGAGCCACGTCCTATGCCGACGATCCTGACCTTGATCCCCACGCCCCTAGCATTGAGATTGACGATCAGGAATTGATTGGTGCTCTGTTAGTTCTGCAAGAATTGGGCGAGTATGAACTGGTTTTGAAACTGGGACGACCGTTTTTATCCGGCGGCAGTGCCAGTTTAAAGGGGGGACAATACGGTGATCCGGCGATCGTCTTTTCTGACATTGTATTAACGGTTGCCCTTGCCTGTTTGGAGTTGGGGCGAGAACAGTGGCAACAAGGACAGTACGAGAATGCCGCAGAAGCCTTAGAGACAGGGCAGCAGTTGTTGATGCGGGAGGGGCTGTTTGTGGGAGTGCGGGGCGAAATCCAGTCTGACCTCTATAAGTTGCGTCCGTACCGAGTTTTAGAATTATTAGCGGTGCCAGAGGATAGAGCTGCAGAGCGGCAACAGGGCATCCAATTGCTGCAAGATATTTTGAACGATCGGGGTGGCATTGATGGAGCGGCGGACGATCAATCTGGCTTAAATATTGATGACTTTTTGCGGTTCATTCAACAATTGCGGAGTTATTTGACCGCTGAAGAGCAGCAAACCTTATTTGAACAAGAGGCGAGCCGTCCATCTGCCGTGGCTACCTATCTGGCAGTGTATGCCTTGCTATCACGCGGATTTGCCGATCGTCAGGCGGAATTGATTTATCGCGCCAAGCGGCTATTAGCCCGGCTAAGCGGTCGTCAGGATGTCTATTTAGAGAAGGCGGTTTGTGCGCTGCTGCTGGGACAAACGGAGGAAGCCAGTCAGGCGCTAGAGTTAAGTCAGGAACGGGAACCGATCGCGTTTATTCGGGAGCATTCTCAGGGAGCGCCGGATTTGCTGCCAGGGCTATGTCTCTATACCGAGCGATGGTTACAGGATGAGGTCTTTCCACACTTTCGGGATTTGGTGGCTCGAACGGTTTCTTTGAAAGATTACTTTGCGGATCTACAGGTTCAGGCTTACTTAGAAGATTTACCCAGCGAAGCGGAGATTGACCAGGCTCTGCCGCCAGTGCGCTCTCAGCCCATCTCGCCATCAACAGCGACGCTCCGATCGACGACTCCGACTAATACCCCAGTGGCGCTGCGCTCGAATACGAATGGGGCTCAACCAGAACCGATGTTGGCGGCAGGCTCAGGACGCTATCTGAACCGAGATCCAGAGGCGAAGGAAGATCCATTATTAGAGGTTGCCCGCAACCAGATTGCGGCACAAGCGGCAACGGTGACGCTCGGGGCAGGGAATCGTTCGGTGAATAGTACGACAGCGATGCCAGAAGCGGAACGGGTATCCCATCCTGTGGCGGAACCCGAGGTGGAAGTAGCGGCTCGGGCGGTTCCCGATCGGGTGCGATCGCGGGGAGAACGTCCACCGACCGACTCTGGTCAACGACGAGTGAAGCCTCCTGCGCCGCCCTTGGGGGGAGATCGTCCAGCTAGACCTCGTTCCGCTCGGCCCTCACGCTGGCTGTTGCCGGGATTAGTGTTATTAGGTATTGCGATTTTAGGCTTTCTAGGAGTTTGGGCATTGCGATCGGGGCAAGCTCCGATCGGACAAACGAACTCTGGTACGGATGATCAACCATTGGTGCGGTTAGATCAACCATTGGTGGAGTTACCACCGGAAGCCTTAGTGGAGACGGCTGATCCAGCCAAGTTTGATCAGGCTGCCGCTCAGCAAGTGATTGAATCTTGGTTGGCAGCGAAAGCCAAGGCAATGGGGTCAACCCATGAGATTGACCAGTTAGACCGGATCTTGTTGGAGCCGAAACTGTCGGAGTGGCGTAGTCGAGCGGAGCGTGAAAAGCAGAATAACTCCTACGTGAAATATACTCATGCCGTTAAGGTGGAATCGGTTAATTTGAGTGCAACCACTCCCGAGACGGCAACCGGGGAGCCGAATCAGTTGAGTTCACCGCCCGTGACATCGGATGCGGGGTTGCCCAGCCCAACTCCAATCTTGGCGGGTGAGGCAAGTCCTGCTCCCACAACCAGTCCCAGTTCAACTGCTGCCAATCCGACTCAGGCGACGGTGATTGCTGAGGTGTCTGAAACATTGGAGCCTTATCGCGATGGGCAGGCGGAGGCGGCTCCCGAAACAGATAATTTACGCGTTCAATATAATCTGGTGTTTAAAGATGGTCAGTGGTGGATTCAGGATTGGATGCTGCAATAAGATTTGAGCGGTTTTCAGTGGCTAAAGCAACTAGATACTCAGATCTGGCAATTGGAATGCTTGTATGCCGTTGACTACTAGTAGCGCTGGTAGAAGCCTGGGCGGTAATTTAAGAAAGATTTCATTTCCATAAAGCGGTAGCGTTGCTTGGGTTTCCGTAATATAGATACTTAGGTGAATGTTGAGTAACCTTACCTGAATCGATATTTTCTAGATTTTGAGCTCAGGCGATTTGCTCACTCTAATGGGATCTAGAGACAAGATTAAGCGTTGGGGATTAGAGTTACACTTAAGTTAACAATGACCTAATATCAGAATTTGTGAATTAGTAGTATCGAATTATACTAAAGCTGCTTTGATGGTAGAATTCCTCTGGTAAATAGGAGCCAGCTTAAGTTATGCCGCTTGCGCTGCCGTCAGAACCTCTCAACCCTCAACGCGGTCTGAGAATGGGCTGTATTTTGGTTGTCGAAGACGAAGAATTGATCCGCGATACGATCGCATTAGCACTAGCCGAAGAAGGATATGAAGTATTAACGGCAGAGGATGGTCGAACGGCGTTAGATCTCTTGCACCGTCCCATTGAAACTAATCCTTCTAGGAGCAGTGTTTCTTCCACTACAAGCACTCATTTATGCCTGGAGTGGGGTTTTGATTTAATCATTCTAGACTTGATGTTGCCCTACATTAATGGGCTAGATTTATGCCGATTGATTCGGCGCGAGGGCAATAATGTTCCTATTTTGATGTTAAGTGCTAAAGGCAGTGAAACCGATCGAGTCGTTGGTTTAGAAGTCGGGGCAGATGACTATTTGACGAAGCCCTTTGGTATGCGGGAGTTGGTTGCCCGTTGTCGAGCTTTGTTGCGTCGTCACCACCATTTTCAAATTCAGCCGGAGCAACCTTCGCTCAAGTTTCAAGAGATTGTGCTATATCCTCAAGAATGTCGCGTGACTGTGCGAGGAGAAGAGGTGAATTTCTCTCCGAAAGAGTTCAAAATTCTGGAACTGTTTATGAGCTATCCCCGCCGAGTTTGGTCGCGGGATCAGTTGTTAGAGCGGATCTGGGGACCGGACTTTATTGGGGATAGTAAAACTGTGGATGTTCACATTCGCTGGCTGCGGGAAAAACTCGAACTCGATCCCAGCAACCCAGAATATTTAGTCACAGTGCGGGGATTTGGCTATCGATTTGGCTAAATCCTGATACGAGCCGTAAAGCGATAACGATCACTAAGAGCCATCAGGTGCTTTTGTCTGGTTGCGAGGAATTCTGGCGTTCAAAGGATACTCCGCCTAAAATAGTCCTAGAGTGGCAATTGTTGTCCAAAAGTTGCTGTTCGTAACCCATCGTAATCACTAAAACCTGTGGATCTGTTGGGATTTCTCTTGGGCTTGTCGATCGGTCTAGGGCTTTTGGGTTGGTGGCATGTCCAACAGAAGGTGAGACTGAAACAACTGATCCAACAAATGCGGGCAGATGTCCTAGAATCATCGCTGCCTGAAACGTCTAGATTGACCCGGGCGATCGCCGCCTATCAACAAACTGGGCAAGGGTTAGAACAGGAATTACAAACCTGGAAGCAAATGATCCAGCTTGCTCCGGTGGGCTTTTTGCAAGTGGATGAAGATAACCAATTGTTATGGTGTAATGCCAAAGCCTGCCAGTTGCTGAGTATGCCACAACTTCAGTTGAGTAAGCCACGATTATTGCTAGAAGTGGTGCGTTCTTATGAACTGGATGAGTTAATTGAACAGACTCGTCAGGCGAGGCAGCCTTGCCAACGGGACTGGACTTTTTACCCAACCTACTCTGATCCTTCCCGGTTATCGCAGCAGCAATCATCTCCCTTGCGAGGGTATGGATTGCCAATGGCAGGCGGGTGTGTGGGAGTGTTTCTGGAGAGTCGGGAAGAGACCGTATTACTGATTCAGCAGCGCGATCGCTGGATTTCGGATGCTGCCCACGAATTAAAAACGCCCTTAACCTCGATTCGGTTAGTGGCTGAAACATTGCAAGCACGATTGGAACCCCCCCTGCGGGACTGGGTCGATCGCTTGCTGAAAGAAACCATTCGCTTGAGTAGTCTGGTGCAAGATTTACTGGATTTGAGTCAGTTAGAGGCACAATCTCTGCATCAATTAAGCCTGACATCGGTTGATCTCACGAAGTTGATTCAATCGACCTGGCTGAGCCTGGAGCCGTTAGCTCGTAAAAAAGCGCTGCAATTAGACTATGTCGGACCGGAGCAGCTATTAATTCAAGTTAATGAAGCCGGGGTACATCGGGTGCTATTAAATCTTCTCGACAACAGCATTAAATACAGTCCCCCCCACCAGTCCATTCGGGTACAGCTTACCCCACAACCTAATGAGTCGCTACCGGCGAAATCCCAAGTTTGTCTTGACGTGATCGATGCTGGCTGTGGGTTCCCAGAAACTGCTTTACCTCATATCTTCGATCGATTTTATCGGGTTGATCCTTCCCGAGCCCGTTCTGTACCTGAGCGATCGGGGTCTCGGATGGAATCTGTTTCCTTGGGCGGCAATCTGGGCAGTAGTTATCCTGCTCCGGCATTGGACTCTGCCCAGGATGGGGCATCGCTGTATTCCGGGAGTGGTAGTGGTTTAGGTCTGTCGATCGTGCAACAGATTGTGGAAGCCCACGGGGGAACAGTGAAGGCAAACAATCATCCCGAAACTGGCGGAGCCTGGTTACAGGTAGTTTTACCCTGGCAACCCACCTCAGAAGTTCTATGATCAGAAGTGGGGAGCAAGGAGCGATCGGGTGACTGAGCGACTACAGAAGGTGTTATCTCAATGGGGTGTTGCCTCGCGGCGACGAGTGGAAGAACTCGTAAAACAGGGGCGGGTACAGGTGAATGGGACGATCGCCCAACTAGGGCAAAAAGTGCAACCGGAACAGGATCGGATCACGGTAGATGGTGTGGTAGTGAACCCTGTCTGCCCGCCGAAATTACTTTATCTATTACTGAATAAACCCATCGGGTATGTTTCCACTTGCCATGATCCCCAGGGGCGAAAAACCGTATTGGCTTTATTACCACCCGAATTACGTCAGGGACAGGGACTCCATCCCGTGGGACGGTTGGATATAGACTCCAGTGGTGCCCTCCTGTTAACGAATGATGGGAATTTAACGTTTTATCTGACCCATCCCCGCCACCACATTCCCAAAACCTATCAAGTTTGGGTGAAGGGGTATCCCTCTGCAAGTACAGTGCGACAATGGCAACAGGGAGTCCGATTAGCTGGACAGCTTACCTTGCCTGCGACGGTGACGGTACGAAAACGACATCCCGAGCAGAAGACGCTGTTAGAAATTGGGCTGCGGGAAGGACGCAATCGGCAGATTCGTCGGGTGGCTGAACAACTAGGGCATCCTGTCTTACAACTGCATCGTACTGCGATCGGAACGCTACAACTGCAAAATTCTAACCAGGGAGGGTTACCCCTGGGTCACTATCGTTTCCTAACAGATGACGAGATCCATTCCCTCAATAGTCAAATTAGCTTAACATCGGATAGGGAGTTGGCGGAAAAGGAGTATAGCCGATGAAAAATCAGGTTCTCCAGATGAACATTGGACAGGTAGAAACGTTAACCGAATTAGGAGAGCGCCTGCGTCAGTTCCGCCAAAAACAGGAGCTATCCCTGGAGTATGTGGCTGGTGCGACGATGATTCCCGTTCGCCTTTTAACCGCGATCGAAGAAGGGGATTTATCGCGCTTACCGGAACCGGTTTATATCCAGGGGTTTATCCGGCGGTATGCAGACGCGATCGGGATGGATGGGCTAGAGTTTGCCAGTGCCTTTCCTACCCAGGCAACTCACCGAGTTGTCAGACATTCCTGGCGAGGAGCGGTAGGGGCGCAGTTGCGTCCTTTGCATCTCTACTTGATTTATATGGCATTAGTCATTGGGGCTGTGAGTGGCTTGTCGTATTTACTGAATCGCTCCACGCCTCAGCCAGTTCAGTACAATTTGTCTCAAAATCTCAATCCTCCCTCGGCTCCCAATCCCGCGATCGTTGTCCCCAAAGCCGGAACTCCTGCCAGTGTCCCGTCCGGGGCAGCGGCTGTGAGCCAATCACCACAGATTGCTTCGGCTCTGAAGGAATCTGATAAGCCCATTCGGGTCGGGTTGACCTTAACGGATCAATCCTGGATTCGGGTGGTGGCTGACGGTAAGATGGAGTTTGAGGGCGTGTTACCCCAGGGCTCCCAACGCATCTGGTCAGCTAACCAGGAACTGACGGTGCGGGCTGGGAATGCGGGTGGTGTAATCGTTACCCTGAACGAGAATAGCCCTAAACCAATGGGGGTTCCCGGTGCGGTGGAAGAGATGACGTTTGGGAGTGGTTCCGATGCTCGGACAGTGACTTCAGCCCCATTGAGTGCCGACCCGACCTGATCGATTAATCCACGACTGGGGATAGAACGATTGAATTACGATCTGATTGTCTGTGGGGCTGGTCCGGCGGGGGCGATCGCGGCGACTACAGCTGCTCGGGCAGGACTCAAAGTAGCGCTGTTAGAGAAATATCCGCTACCACGGCATAAAACCTGTGGTGGGGGTACGCCAATGGTGATGCAACGCTTTCTGCATGACCTGGCACCGGAGGCGTTCGTTGAGTCGGATGTGCTGTATATGCGGCACACCTGGAATTTTGCCGATCCTTATTTAGGCAAGATTAATCCCTCCAGCACCGATCAGTCATTGTCGCTGTGGATGGTGCAACGGTCCGTGTTTGATCATGCTCTAGCTCAGCAGGCGGTACGGGCAGGCGCTGAGTTATGGGATGGATTAGCGGTGCGATCGGTGCAGGTAGAACCGCAGCAGGTGGTTGTGCGGGCTCAAGCCCTGAAAACCGATGGTGCCTTAACACCCAAAGCGGAGTTTGTGGCGACGGCTCCCTATGTGATTGGGGCAGATGGAGCCAATGGAGTCACGGCGAAAGCGTCTGGGTTACGCCGGAAACGAGCGATCGCTCTGGCAATGGAGATTGAGTATCCCTACGAGTGGACGGATCATCCGGATCTGAACCCGACGATTGCTCACCTGGAATATGGTGCTGTTGAGCGGGGCTATGCCTGGATTTTTCCTAAAGCGGCGCATCTGAATATTGGTGCTGGGTTATTTCCGCCTGGGCAGATCGATGTCCGTCACGATCGTCAGGTGCGAACAGAGTTACAGCAGGCTATTTTGGGCTATCTGGATTTGTTTCAGTTACCCTACAATCTCGATCGCCTGCAATTTCATGCTCATCCGCTGCCAATTTGGAATGGGCGGGAACCCTTACATACTCCAGATGGGCGGGTGCTGCTGGCTGGTGATGCGGCAGGGTTAATCAATCCCTTCTTTGGAGATGGCATTTTACATGCCGTCAAAAGTGGCATGATTGCCGCAGACTCTGTGGTAAATGGCGCTACGCAAACCTACAGCGATCGCATTCATGCCGAATTTGCCGCTAACTTTGATGCCGCATGGATTTTAGCCCAGGTATTTTATCAGTTTCCAGGGCTGCTCTACCGCTATGGGATCAAGCAGGAAAAAGCAACATACCTGGCGACGCAACTCCTGAGTGGAAATTGGCAATTTACCGAGCTGCGGGGACGGGCAATGCGGCGGCTTCGTCAAGCGATGGTTGGTGCCTTCCTGGGGGGATAATTGGTGTCCGCTGGAATCTGCGACAGGGCAGTTTGTAGAATATAGGCATGAAATCCATTTTGATTGTTCTGATTCGTGGCTATCGGGTGCTGATCTCTCCCTTATTTCCACCTACCTGTCGTTATCAGCCGACCTGTTCTCAGTATGCGATCGAGGCGATCGCTCGATTTGGTGCCCTACGAGGAACCTGGTTAGCGATTTGTCGAATTGCGCGGTGTCATCCGTTCCATCCCGGTGGATATGATCCAGTGCCGCCAGTGGGGCAGTCAGATCCCCATCACCATCCCGAGTTGTAAGGATGGCACACAACCTGTGAAGCCTTACCAGCAAATAACGATCGCGGAATGTGGGGAACCCCTGGTGCCAATTCCCACTGCATTTTCTCTGGTGCAGCCGCATCCCTATGCTCAGTTAGGGGCTCCCTATGGCAAGCGATCGCCCTTTTATGTGCGGCAGGGCGTTTGTGAACGATTACTCCTGGCTCAGCGGTATTTACAGCAGCAGCAACCGGATTGGCGAATTCAGATTTTTGATGCCTATCGCCCGATCGCAGTGCAGCAGTTTATGGTGGATTACACCTTTGAACAGGCAGTGCGATCGCAGGGGCTGACTCCAACCGCTTTGACGGCAGAGCAACGAGAAAAAACCTTAGCTCAGGTCTATGAATTTTGGGCAGTCCCCAGTCCCGATCCCGCCACTCCACCGCCCCATAGTACCGGAGCGGCGGTTGATCTGACCTTAGTGGATGCCCAGGAACAGGGGATTGATATGGGATCGCCGATCGATGAGTTATCGCCCCGCTCCTACCCGGATCACTTTGCCACCAGTGCAGATCTTCAGGCACAACGGTTTCATCAGCACCGCCAATTATTGGCTCACTGCTTACTCAGGGCGGGATTTACGCAACATCCCAATGAATGGTGGCATTTTTCCTATGGGGATCAAATGTGGGCGTGGCTGACCAACCAGGCAACCCCCACTGTAACTCAAACTGCTTTCTATGGGGCAGTTTAGCATCCTATACAGGAAAAAATCGGGATGACAGGATTTGAACCTGCGGCATCCTGCTCCCAAAGCAGGCGCGCTACCAAGCTGCGCTACATCCCGGTGGCTGTGCTTCCCCCTAGTATAACCTGACTCTGCGATCGCTGGGCAAAAAATCCCAAACTTAAATTTATGGCAGCGATCGATGGCAATAACTTGGCACAATCAAGAGAAGGGCGATCGGCTGGATCGAATCTGGGTATAACTCTAAAGTGAGCTAGTCTGGATACCAGAACATGCCTTTGATCCCCTCTGGATCAGACATGAAGCCCAGGTGGCGGTAGAAATCGACGACATGAGGATCGGCAAATAACGTGATATTACTAATATCTTCGCTCCGTAGCTTCTTAATCATGTGTTTCATCAATGCTTTGCCCAGCCCCCGACCCTGGAAGTCTGGATGAACAACGACATCCCAAATCGTGGCATTAAAGGCATGATCCGAGGTTGCCCGCGAGAAGCCAATTAATCGACGTTGGGTACCCCGTTGTTCCCACATTGAGACAACCAGAAAACTGTACTGAATTGCCTTTTTGACCTTTCGCAAAGGTCGCCGTGACCAGCCAACGGCATCACACAGTTCCTCTAATTCGTACAAATCGATATCTCGTTCGGTACTGAAAAAAATGCGAGAGCCACGATCACTGAAACCCTCGGCAACAATCTTCTCGGATGGCATTGTCCCAGGTGTGGGGGGAGCATCGGAGCTACTGAACAGGCTTTTCCAAAAACCCATGCAAGCGTGGTTAAGGTAGTAGAAGTTAGATCACAGTACTAGATAGTATATCGCCCGTACCCCTTCTGCATCGTTCTTCGATGGCAAGTCAACCTTTTGGATGGATATTTTGGTACAGTTTAACCTCCTCAACGGGCAAATAGCTGGCTTCCCGGTTGGGATCTGCCGTTATAGCGAGATCACTAATTTTCCGGTGGAACAGAGATTGGCATGGTAGAACTGCATCAATATAGAGAGCGCCAGCGAAAGTCAGCGGATTTTTGTTGGGCGATCGCTCCATTCCAGATATGCTTTAACCTAAATCAATTCAGTTGACCCAAAATTATGGCTTTGGGCTTAAAGTCATCCACACTAGAACTGCTAAAGCGCTTCAACCGAGCGTTTCCCCAGTTTTATGAGCAATTTGTTAGTAGTGAGATCCAACTGCAAAATCTCCGGTTAGCTTATCACCTCTATAAAACTAAACAGGCAGTGATTGAGCTAAAGCCAGAGGGTAGCAAAAGTGCGCTTCACTTTGCCTATCGCAACCAGTCATTTCTGTTAAGTGACATTTTTGGGGTCCTAGCGGCCTATGGTCTGACCATTCATAGTTTGAGCCTGTATGGTCAGATTTATCCACCGATGCTGGTGTTTATCAAGCTAATTGTGTCCCGGAGTGGCAAAGCTCTCACGGAAAAGACGGCTGAAAACGTTTGTCGAGCGATTCGAGAAGCACTGGCCGGACGGTTTGAAGTGGAGGAGATGCTGGCAGTTGAGTTTAACCTGGATGCCGGACTGGAGCAGGTAGAAACGGAGTTTTATGTAGATCCAGTGTTCCACTTACCGGCTCTGCTAATTGAGGCAGATAACCAACCGGGGCTGTTTTACAAGGTGATGTACGCGATTTGGCAAGAGGATTTATTGGTCGTGAATGCCAATCTACTGGTATGGCGTGGGCGGACCCGATTGATCCTGTATCTTTTAGGGCCAAATGAGAGTTTAATTCCTGATTATCTGGGGCAGAAGATTGCGGAAAGTGTGAAGCAACGATTACTGGGACGGAGGTTTTAGCGGGATACCCTGGCAGACTAGGATAGTAAGTATGCCGATGATTAATGTACTGGGTATTCCACACGCTTACGACCTGACACGGGTGCCGGGTTCTACCGATGCTCTGGTGTTTATTCATGGTTGGCTCCTGAGCCGGAGTTATTGGCAACCGTTGATTGAGCAGTTGTCAACCGATTACCAATGTTTGTCCTATGATTTGCGCGGCTTTGGTGGATCACAATTGCCTGCGATCGCGGCTACACCGGAGCGATCATGTACGGGATATAGCCTGCTGGACTATGCTAAGGATTTGGCAATCCTTTTGAAGCAGCTTGATATTACTAACGTTTGGTTGATTGGTCATTCGTTGGGTGGCAGTATTGCTCTGTGGGCAGCGGATCAGTTACCACATCTGGTCAAAGGGGTAATTTGTATCAATGCCGGTGGCGGAATTTACCTTAAAGAGGAATTTGAACGGTTTCGGGCAGCAGGTCAGCAGTTAGCTAAGTTTCGTCCCCGGTGGTTGCCGTGGCTACCGTTAATCGATCTGCTGTTTGCCCGCGCTAACGTAGTGCAAAAACTCGATCGCCATTGGGGACAGCAACGGCTGATTGACTTTGTCATGGCGGATGCGGAAGCCGTTGTGGGGAGCTTGTTAGACTCAACCACAGAGGCAGAAGTCCATCGGTTGCCCCAAATTGTGGCGCGGTTGTCCCAACCTGTTTACTTTCTGGCTGGGGCACAGGATCGGATGATGGAGCCGAAATATGTCCGGCATTTGGCTAGCTTTCATCCGTTATTTTGTGACTGTGGGGATAATGTGTTTGAAATTCCGGATTGTGGTCATTTAGCGATGCTAGAACAACCGGAATTAGTGGCAGAAAAAATTCGCTGGATTCTGACCAGTCACCCATAAATAGGGTGAGTTTAGCTGACCGCGATCGTGCCAATCACCTGTAATTTGCCATCAGGGGCGATCGTCCAAATATCGTAGCTGCCTGTGACATCCCCCAGATCATTGAGATCCACGCTGCCACTGGCTCCTTGATAGTTAATCGGCTGACCCGCACGAATCAGGGATAAGGCCTGGCACACATCTGTCACCTCAGTTCCAGGCGGATTAGCCACCTCGCGCATCCATGGCTTCATCTGCTCACCCGTTAGGGTTTTGGCGGCTTCTGCGGCGAGGACGAGTAAGGCGGCGGCATCCCAGGTATTGGCATCATAAATTTTGGGTGGTTGGCGATATTGGGTGATAAACCGCTGTTGAAAGTCAGCCAATCCTTGACCGCCCGCACTGGCGGCTGTACCGATCATCCCTGTGGCAATGTAAACTCCAGTCGCATTTTTGCCGATCGTCGTGGCAATATTGGTTTCCTTCATGCCATCGGTTGCCATAATTTTGGTGGTACTCGTTAGCAGCCCTTGTTCATAGGCGGTTTTGAGAATTAAACTACCCGTTTCAGGGTAAGCAATCAGTAACACGGCATCCGGGGACTGGCTAAACGCGGCTTTCACCTCCGAATCAAACGATGCGGCATCCGCCGGGTAACGGATGGGGTTAGCTTGATTCACCACCTGTCCACCCATTTCTGTGAAGGCGGGAATAAAGGCGTTGATCAAGCCATTGCCATAGTCATTATTGATTGCCAGAATCGCGATGGTTTTAAATCCCTGCGAGATCGCCAGTTTAGCGAGGGCTTGACCTTGAAAGGTATCCGGTGGAGCAGTACGGAACCAGAAGCCCTGAAATTCCCCGTTCCGGGCGCGATCGCTAAACACCGGACTGGTGCTAGCCGGAGAAATTAAAATCGTTTGATTGCGTACCGCGATATTGACCGCCGCACTACTGACCGCACTGGAAGCCGCCCCCACCACTCCAGCTACGCGATCGACCTCTGTTAGTTTGGTCATGGCAGTGACCCCCATACTGGGTTCGGTCTGGTCATCGGCGGCGAAGAGGGTGACAGGTTGCCCTAACACTCCCCCACAGCCATTTACGGTATCGACGAGTAAACGGGCACTGTTCTGCATGGAAGCCCCATATTGTGCCAAATCGCCAGTCAAGGGCAGCAGCGTCCCGATTTTTAGGGCAGTGGGCAGTTGAATTGCTTGGCAGGCCACGATCGTCATCAACGTCAACACGACTCCAAGCAGTAATTTCCAGTTCTGGCGACATAACTTCCAAACGGGAAATCGTCTATGCCCAGAGCCTATCTGACAGTGAAATTGCCGTCTCCATCTCTGCCAGTCCCATTTTTGTCTTGTCATCGTTTAATCTGGAGGTGGAATCAGGGATACCGATCGGGAGGATGACACGCAAACCTCCTCAATCTGCTGTTAACTGTGGTGATTGATCACGAGGAACTCAAGGATTTATAGGATAACCGGAACTTTCTGGTGACAGACTAGTCAGCCTATCTGAATACCTGATGAGTTTCACGACACATTTGTTCAAGAGGTGCATGTTTTGCCACGGTTCGGTATAATCTGGCGATGAATTTACAAGTCGCTAGGAATGCCTCAGAATGGGTAAGTATCTTTACTCAATCCGAGTTGATTCCCCTCAATCTAGTTTAGAATTACCATCCCCTATAGCTTCAGGTTTCGATCGCATTTAATTCTTTGCAGCTTTATTGTCAGGAGCAGTCATGAAATCACTCATTCGCTTGGGTGCAACCGCTAGTTTGGTCGGCAGTGCCGTCATTGGTTCGCTATGGTTCGGCGCGACCCAGGTGCTGGCGTTAACTCAGGAACAGATTATGAAAAAACTGGGACCTGTGCCTGTGTTCACGATCGCCAATCCCCAGGGAGCACCGCTAGTTGCTGCACCCAATGGTCAGAATGGACAGTCTGTGGCTGGAGTGTTCATCAGTCAGAAAGATGCTCAAGCCTTTTTGGATGGCTTAAAGACCAAAAATCCTGAGTTAGCCAAAGGGGTCAAAGTCGTACCCGTTTCCCTCGCAGAAGTCTATAAGCTGGATCAGGACAACCAAGGTAAACCGCAAGGCTTAGACTTTGCCTATGTGCCTTCCCAGCAGCAGGTCAATTCCGCTGTAGCGCTACTCAAGCAAAGTGGTCAGCAGGTTCAGCAGTTTAACGGCACTCCCTTGTTTGTGGCTCGCGGGGGAGCCGAGAAAGGCTACTTAACGATTCAACAGGGTAATCAGTCTGTGATTCCGATGTTCTTCAAGAAGGAGGAACTTCAGTCATTGCTGGATCGGTTCAAACAACAACAGCCGAATTTGGCGAACTCTCTGGAAATTCAGGTGTTAAATCTGGAAGGATTGATGGAAGTTCTGAAGACGAAGAACGATCCTCAACTCGACCAAATTGTCCTGATTCCGCCCCAGGAATCGATCGAATTTGTGCGATCGATGATGGGCAACCAACCCGGTCAGGCTAGACCACAACCCGCTCAACAACAAGCACCGAAGCGGTAAGTGAATTCCGTTGCCGGAATTGACCTTTGGCAGTGGCGATCGCAGGCATACCAGCAGGCGATCGCCGCTAATATTTCTACAGCCGAAGTAGACTGGTTACTTCAGAGCGTTTCTGACCTCGATCGGTTATCGCTTCGATTAGATTCGTTTAAACACCAAGCGGCAATTCCGCTCAAGCTGCCATTTGTGGATTTAGTGTCTCTCTGGCAGCAGCGAATTCAGGCAAGAGTGCCGGTGCAGTATTTAATTGGCAGGGCTGCCTGGCGGCAGTTCTGGCTTCAGGTGTCCCCGGCGGTGCTGATTCCCCGACCCGAAACCGAGGGTTTGATTGATCTGGTGGTCGCTGCCAGGAATCGCGCGACATTGGATCAGGAAGCCACCGGCGCAGAACATTGGGCTGATTTAGGTACAGGCAGTGGTGCGATCGCCCTGGGACTAGCCGATGCGTTGCCGCTAGCAACCATTCATGCGGTGGATCGGAGTCAGGCGGCATTAGCGATCGCCCAAACCAATGCTCGGAACTATGGGTTAAGCGATCGGATTCACTTCTATCAGGGTGACTGGCTAGCCCCCCTGGCTCACCTCAAGGGACAGTTACGGGGACTTGTTTCCAATCCGCCCTACATTCCCAGCCAGATGGTATTAGAATTACAGCCGGAAGTTACCCGCCATGAACCCCATTTAGCCCTGGATGGTGGCATCGATGGTTTGGATTGCATTCGCCATTTAGTCAATGTCGCACCAGTTTACTTGCAGCCTGGGGGCATTTGGTTAGTGGAGATGATGGCAGGGCAGGCGGACGCGGTCACCCAACTGCTGCGATCGCAGGGGAACTATACCGGAATTGAGATTCATTCAGATTTAGCCGGGATCGATCGCTTTGCGCTGGCATATCGGCGGTAAATCTCCTCACTGTTCTACCGGGGAAATGCCATCACACTGGTGGTAGTGGCTGGGGTCGGCGAACTGGGGGCTACCTGTTGCAACTCAGTTACTTCCTTCAACGTTTGTTGATACATCGGTTGATTGCCCTGTGCTAAATAAAATTTGGCAGCACTTTGCAGATCCTGAATTGCCTGTCGAGTATTACCCAGCTTTTGATAGGCCAGGCCCCGATTCCGGTACGCATCGGCATAACTGGAATTGAGTTGAATGGCCTGATCATAGTCTCCGATCGCGGCTTGGGGGTCGGATACAGCAAGGGCATTGCCCCGGTTGTTATAGGCACCGGGTCGATTTTCGGTTGTCGGGTTAAGTTGAATGCCAAAGGTATAGTCTTCGACAGCTCCTTGGGGGTTGTTTAAAGCCAACCGGGCATTGGCAAGATTTAAGCGTGCCTCTGCCAAGGTGGATTTGAGGGCAACGGCGGAGTTAGCATCTTCTAAAGCCGCTTCATACTGCTTTTGCTCAAAGCGAACATGGCTACGATTGCTATATGCTTCGGCCAGTTGGGGATTCAGCGCGATCGCTTTGTCATAATCCTGAATCGCGGCTCCTAAGTCACCGTTGCGATGTTGGGCGATGCCTCGGTTGACGTAAATGGCGGCGGCATCGGGGTCAAGCTGGGCTGCCTGGGTAAAATCTTGGATGGCAGCCTCATATTGTCCCTGTTGCATTTTTTGGGTTCCCCAGTTCATATACTGTTGCACCTCTGCGGGATTGGCGTTAGATTGCCTGGAGTGGTTGGCGGCATTGAATGAGGAAAAGGCTAACCAGGCTCCGATCGCGGCGGCTAATCCGGCTAACGCGATAATTAAGGGCACTAATCCCCGATAGCGATTAACTCCTGCTGACGACTGTTGACCCGATGGCGTTAGAGAGTTGGCTTCGGACTCGGATATTTCTAGCTCAGTAGAAGTTGATGACACAACGGGTTGCTTCAGCGATCGGGGTTTATGACTCTCTTTATCATCCGATTTGGGGTGCGGCTCCTCCGGCGATCGTTCACTGACGGGCTTGACGACATGATGCTCCGATGGAACCGTGGCTGCTTCGGTTGGGGTATGCGATCGAGTTTTTTCCAATAAGGCTTTCAGCAGTAGATCCTTAATATCGGGTGGTAGCGAAATCACCTCCTCAAGGTCAACGTCTGAGAGGTCAGGAGCTGGGGGCTGGGGAGGGGAGGTGGAAGCCGCCGGTTCTCCAGACTGAGATTCTGGTCTTAAAAACACCTGGGGACGCTTAGGTGGCATGGTAGGCAGCGTGGCGGTATCCGGTGGGGCTGGTGAACTGTCAGCCTGAAGTTGGGTTGGAATAGACGCTAGATCACCAGGGTTATCCTCTGCCTTACTCCCATGCTTAGAGACGTGTGGCTGCGGGTGACTTGGAGGGGGTGTTGATGGGGGCTCGGGTGTCTCAGCTAAGGTGCTTAAGCGCGTCTCAATTTCCTCGACATCGGCGGGTTGTAATTGCAGCACTTCCTGAAGATATTGCAGTTCTTGGCGATCGCTGTCTGCCAAGGGAGACTGGCGCTGTAAGGCTTCCAGAAACATTTGCTCGTAGATCTTCAGGTCTTCTTGGTATTGCATATGTTGACGCTGTTGTTGGGCAACCTGAAGGGAGGCTTCAACCTGCTCGATATCCTGATTGGTTAAGTAAAGTGCTTGTTGCTGTTGTTTGAGTACCTGCCGTACTTTAGGGCTGAGAGTCATGATTCCCCTGTGCCAGCCTAGAAAATAGTTCCTGATATAACTGTAGTCGCTGCCGATATTCCCGGATGGGTCGCAGTACCTCAAATTCAATTTGGTCTGCCATCTGGCGAGATAGCCCCAAGTGATATCGGAAGTCTTCCATCACTTGCCGGGTCACTAATAGCCGAGAACCGAGGGCATCGACCCGATCGTCACTGGCTAGCTTTTCAATAAACTGACGGTACTTTAAGGCTGAAGTTGATTTGTCAACGTGGCATACCGGGTATTGGGCGATCGCCTCAGTGCCAGAGAGGGCTGGCTGCATGGCGGGAGCGGCAATCTGTAACTTGCGACTGGCATACTCATGCAGTTCTGCGATCGTCAGCAAGCCGTCATAGTTGGTATCTGCTGCCCCTGTCACCAGACCTTCGGCGAAGTAGCGGGTGTAGCTCCAGGTATCCAGACCCTCTGGTTCGCCGATCGGCTGCATGGTGCTGGAAGCTGTTAAGAGTAACCGATTCTCTCCACCCAGATGTGCCCACAAATCAACCGGATGAACCGGGTCGGTGATTGCTTCTGCTGAGGCTGGGCAAAAGTAACCGTCAAAGATGACTAATTGTTGTTGGGCAGGGCTGGAATTGAGGACGGCTTGAATAAAACTCGCTGGAACGGTTCTAGCTTTGATTAAACTTCCCTGATTGTCGTTCGTGGTAATGGGCGTTGCCAAGTAGAGCTTGCCATCGGGATCAACGATGCCATAGCCCGAGAAGCAAAGTAGAAGAAAATCATCGGGTTGACATGACTCAGCCAATCGCTCGATCGCTTCTTGAATGATTTGAGGCGTGTAGCGATCGCGGAGGCAGTGAATGGCATCGAAGCTGGGACGGGCTTGGTGTAAGGCGCGTTTTAATACTTCCACATTCTTCCAGGCGGCCGGTAGCGGATTGAGTCCAAACCGATAACTGGCGATGCCAATTAGTAAGGCGACTTTACCCATCGATCAGGAGGCTCATAAAAACGATCTCAACAACAAAATAGCTCCGTATCTGGAAAATGATACAGAGCTATCTTCAGTTCAGAGTGATACTCAGCGATCGACCCTCAACAATTTAGCGAGGTTGACCTTGAATTTGAGTCACTTCGATCGGCTTCATCAGGTATAGCTTGAGGAACTGCCAACCGTTGGAGACATAGTGAGGCAGCTTTTGCAGGAGTTGGATCGGTTTGGGTGTGTTGGAATTGGCGATCGCGGTCAGCTTCTCGTTATTCTGTACACACACTTCCAGGCAATCATAGAACTCTGGTTTGCTGACATCCAGAATTACCGGGAATACCCGAGCGGCTGTCTCGTTGGTCTTTTCAATCACGACCTTATCGTACTCCCGAGCATCCAACCCGATCGCTTTGTAGAAGTCCGATCGCTGCACGTCGTTCAGGTACATGGTGGCAAACACCGACAGCAGGAAGAAGCGGCTCCATAGCTTAGCTTTCCAGTCGTTCAAGAACTGAGGCTGTGCCCGCATAATGGCATCAAAGAAGTCACCATGACGGTTCTCATCCTGACACCAATTCTCGAAGAACCGGAAGATCGGATACACTCGGTCTTCTGGATGTGCCTCCAGATGGCGGTAGATGGTGATATAGCGCCAGTAGCCAATCTTCTCAGACAGGTAGGTCGCGTAGAAGATGAACTTGGGCTGGAAAAAGGTGTAGCTGCGGCTCTTGGTCAGGAAACCCAGATCAAGTTGCAGGTTGAAATCGGATAATGCCTTGTTCAAAAAGCCAGCATGACGTGCTTCATCTCTAGACATGAGCGAGAAGCACTCTGCCAACACTGGACTTTTGTCTTTCAGTTTGCGGGCGAGTTCTTTATAAAGCAGGAATCCAGAAAATTCGGCGGTGCAGGAACGTTCTAGAAACTCAACGAACAGCTTGCGGGTTTCGCCATCAATGTGATCCCACGACTGTTCAAACTCAGCATCCCGCACGAAGTGATGACGGTTATAGTCAACCCGAAATTCCTCCAGAATTGCCTGGAGTTCATCTTCGTTTGCCGAGATGTCCATTTGCGCCATCGCATCAAAGTCGGTTGTATAGAACCGAGGAGTCAAAATTGTCTCCTTGGCAGGCACTTTGATGCCGGGACGCACCTCTTCAAAACCAGGCTTTTTAAGGGAATCTACCATGAGCTACTTTATTCTTCTCTAGGATTCTGAGTGAGTGGTGCTAACTGGTTAAATGTATCTGCCCCATTTGAACCAGCAGATTCTGCCATTGGTTGCCCCGTTTGACGGAACTGAAGAATAACCACGTCACTCAGTGTACCAAGCTATGTTGCTGCAAATCGCAACTATCCGGTTAAGAGTTGCTACATGAAATCAACTTTTGTAAAAGAGTGGTTAAAACACCTGCATTGAATCCTGCGATTCCTGGGCAAACTCTTTATCATGAAAGGAACTAAAGCCCTGGAACAACATCCTGGTCATCGTATGAACAATGTTGGTACTGCTTATGTCCTCTGGCTTGGTTGCCTGTTGCAGTTGCACGGACTCCAGCGTCTCTACAATGGCAAGATTTTCACTGGCTTGCTGTGGATGTTCACCTTTGGATTATTCGGATTTGGGCAACTGCTGGATCTGGTGTTAATTCCTGGCATGGTGGATGAGCACAACACTAAGCTGCGATCGCGCCAGGGACTGCCACCCCATTTATCCCCAAATCAACCGGTTGTCCAACGGGTACTGAGTCAGGATGATGTGCTTCCTTTACAGCCACCTACGGCGCAAGTGCAGCCGAACCAACTGACGATTCAACTGGTGAAAGCGGCGGCGGCACGCGGGGGGAAACTGTCGGTGACTCAAGGCGTATTAGATACGGAAGCTGGGTTTCCTGAGGTGGAATTGGCTCTGAAAAATTTGCTCAAAACGGGCTATGTTGATCTGACCAATGATCCAGAAACTGGAGTTGTTATGTACGAGTTTCGGGAACTGTGACTGGTTGAAAATCTGCCATCTTGTCGGGGCAAAGCCCTTGGGCAGGACGCGACAACATCTTTGCCGAGCCTGTCTGCTAGTGGTTTACCCCTCAAAATGACACCGCGATCGCAGCAAGCTTAATTTCTCACCAACCACTTCTGGGCATTCAACCGTTGTAATGTCCAGAATACGAGTAGTCCTAAATCAACTTTCCGTTCATCGATCCGAAAGGACTCTAAGGTGCTGGCTTTACCGCCCCCTTCCGCGTAGGAAAACCCTTTTTGTCCAGTAATACTTTCATTGAAAAAGTACAGATTGAACTCGCGAGTTTGCTTATATCCACTGCTCCAGCGACCGATGACTTGCCAGCAGGCGGGAGCCTGACTCATACCTACGACATTAATTGGACGCTGCTCAAATTTGAGTTCCACATCGGCAATGCCCTGTTCGCCTAACCCTTTTTGCAGGGCAGGAAGAAAGTCTTGCTGAATGAAGTCTGCAAATGGCTTATCTTCCAGGGCGGGCGGTTTTTCTTTTTTGGCAGCCGGTTTTTTAGCCGCTTTGCCCTCTGCCTCTGCCGCTTGAGGGGCTGGAGATTCAGCCGCACTGGATGGATCGCCAGTTGGATTCGGAGTCGTTTCTTCTGCCATGCCTCAGTCAATCCTTTTAGTATTCAGAATGACCCTATCCACGATCGTCGGGATAACGTCTCTGCCTGTTTATGGTAATGGAATTCGCGGACTCCGAGCTATAGGAGAGTATGGAAGCTGAGACTAGGCAATTTTCAATGTTTCACCGCCTGATCAGGCATAGGTTTCAATCATGCAGCTCAATGTTTTAGTCCAGGGCAGTGGATTTCCGATTGTATGTTTACACGGCCATCCCGGTTCAGGCAGTAGCTTGTCGGTGTTTACGCAACATCTCTCCCAACGCTTTCAAACCTTCGCGCCGGATTTGCGCGGCTATGGCAACAGCCGCACCGCTACCGATTTTGTCATGACCGATCATTTAGTTGATTTAGAGGAATTGCTCGATCTCTATCAGATCGATCGCTGCCTCCTGTTGGGCTGGTCGTTAGGAGGCATTCTGGCAATGGAACTGGCATGGCGCTTGCCTGAACGCATCAGTGGCTTAATTCTGATTGCCACTGCCGCTCGCCCCTGGGGCAACCATCCCCCGATTACCTGGCAGGATAACCTCTATACCGGAGTGGCATCGCTGCTGAATCGGGTGCGTCCCGGCTGGCAATGGAATATTGATACCTTTGGTCGCCGATCGCTCTATCGTTACTTAATCCAGCAACATACCCCGACGGCTTACCGCTATTTGGCACACGATGCTCTGCCAGCGTATCTGCAAACCTCCCGGCGAGCGACCCGCGCCCTCTCTACTGCCTTACGGCAACGCTATAACCGCCTGGAACACTTATCAGTGATTCAATGTCCCTGTTTAATGATGGCAGGAGCCGCCGATCGCCATATTACGGCGGAGTCTAGTCGGGAAACTGCCCTTCATTTACCTCAAGCTCACTGGCAATGTTATGCCAACACGGCTCACCTGTTTCCCTGGGAAATTCCCGATCGCGTCTTGCAAGAGATTGATACCTGGTTACAGCAGCATCCTGACGTTGTGAGTGCCAACGTGACTTGACTTCGCGAATCCTGACTATTTATGTAAATTCCCTACGAAGAAATTCTGCCGTTCTAGGCTGAATCAGGAAGAGTTGATGAACCGACTAGTTTTGGCAATCTAAACACGCCAGAATACTGATTGGAGCGGCTATCCAGCTATTCATCGCCAAGTGGACACCTGCAACAATGAATGAGTCTTTGATTACATCCCTACTTGAAGATCTGAAACATCCCACGGAGACAGTGCGCGATCGCGCCACTCAGGAACTTTGGCGGCTCTGGTTTGGGCAAAAAGGCGTGGTCGGGTTGGATGCGCTGCGTCGTGCCCAGATGCTGTTTGAGGCCGGCAATGCTGATGGGGCAACCCTGTTGTTGAGCGATCTGATAGAGCAACAACCGGATTTTGCGGAAGCCTGGAATCGACGCGCAGTTTTATACTACACCCACGGACATTATCCCCAAGCGATTAAAGACTGTGAGCACGTACTCCGGCTGAACCCAGTGCATTTTGGCGCATTACATGGTTTGGGACTGTGCCACATGGCATTGGGCAATTACAGAAGTGCGATCCGCGCCTTTCGCAAAGCTCTGGAAATTCAGCCCTACGCGATCGTCAATCAGCGCTTTATTCTGGAGTGTACAATTAAGTTGTAGTCAGTATTGTTGGTTAACTTACGGTTCACGCCATGTGATATGGTTTGATGCCAGTGATCGATCGCTGGGCATAGCTGGGTTGGATATTGATAAGTTTAGAACCGTTGCTATTAAGTCACGATTTTTGACACTGAAGTAAGGGTGTAGGATGGGGCGGCGTACTTGATGCAGCAGCGGCTATGTTTAGCACGGGTTGGGGCTATGACGGCAAGATTCTTAAAGCCATAACGCCAAGTGTTTCAGCCTTTATGAGTAGGTGCTGCAAGATTTCGTTACGGTAAGGTGACGGAAATTTGCGGTATGATGCAAAGTTTTTTAAGCATCTATGGCACGTTTTCCAGAAGTCTGTAAGATATTTCTGAAAATCGGTGATTTGAATCACATGAAGTCACCGTCCTAGATCACCTATGCCATCGGATGTTCAGTAGACAATTTTATTGGTGGAGTTCCTGCCAATCCCAATGCAAAACACAAAAATTATTCGACGACTGGTAGAACAAGCGCTGTACATTAAGAAGTTGACTCCAGACATTGAGAACGAGATCAACTACGAACTCACTCGCATGGGTCATATTTCTGACGCAGATTTTGAAGCCCTCGAACTATTGATGGCAGAAATGGATGCGGGGCGGATTCAGCTTGTTCCTAGCCCTTGACGCTCTCAATTAATTCCCTGCTAATGTTAATTAGAGGACAGGGGGGACCAGCCTGTGGGGGTTTGATTTTCCTCTAATCAATGCTTTCGGCTATTCTGGCTTGATTTAAACCGAGCGATCGGCTCAACTAAAAGGCTTCTGGATGAGCTTGGCAAATCCTTTGTACCAATTGCCGGAGTTGTAAAGGTTCCAAGCGCTCAAGCTTTGATGCGATGTCACTGGTTTCTTCCGCATAGAGATAGGGCAACACAGGAATCACTTCTTCATCCAGGGCAGCGCGAAATAAAGTAATGGGTAGAAGTAGATCGGCTTCTCCACGCAGGTGATAGAGCCGAGTAGTTGGGGATATTTCCCCATGCCAGCCTAACGCATCTGCTGGCTGGAGCACCAAGATTAAGGGACGAACCCAACATACTCCTCGGGGTTCTGCCACTTGAACGACCTCGGCATAGAGGCGCGTTGTTGTGTGCTCCAGGCAAACGATTTGGCAGGATTGAAAGGTTGGATTTGGCTGCTGTTCGGAAAGCAGACCCATAGGTTCAGGATGAATGTTTGACTACTTTTCAATTCTAAAAGGCAGAATTCTATCCAGACCACCGTTATATTGCTGGATTCCAGCACTAGAGCCGATAATACTTAATGATGTTTCGGTGAAGGTGGTAATTCACTGGACGGATCGATCGCCCTTCTGTCCATCCGGATACCGATAGCAGATCCCTGTTTAGCAAGATGACTAGCTTCTAGACAGAATGCTATAAGAAAAGAGGTTAAGCAATGTAAATTATCTTGGCGATCGTGGTGACAGGATGCTTACAAACCGAGGGCTTTAATCATCCAACTCAGTAAAACTGGCTAGAGTGGGTGGTAAGTAGCCTCACCAGATGTTTGCGTGAGCATCAATAAATATTTTGGATTGTTTGAAGCTATACTCTGTTTGCTTTCCGCTCTAGCATCAAGCTTCTATGGTCAACCCCAATCTGCCAGGAAACTGCAAGTAGTTCACGGAGAGGATCGAAGAGTCATGTCGTCTGTTGAAACCCTAGACAAAAGCTCAACAGTTCGTAAGCTTGCGCCCCGTTATCGGGTCTTACTCCATAATGACGACTTTAATGGCATGGAATATGTCGTCCAGGTGTTGCTGACAACGGTACCCAGTCTGACTCAGCCTCAAGCGGTTGATATCATGATGGAAGCTCATATTAATGGCGTTGCGCTGGTGATTACCTGCGCTCTGGAACATGCAGAGTTTTATAGTGAAACCTTGAAGAGTCATGGGTTAACGAGCACGATCGAGCCTGATGAATAGAAGCATTTGGCAGCAGTGGCAGCGTTGGTTTGCGAATCTATACCGTTATCCTGCACCCGTTCGGATCCTGGTATTCGTGCTGATGCTGCTTTTGTTGTGGCTGCCCTTTGCCCTGCCAATTTATCGATTGATCTCAGATCAAAATCTTGCCGGAATTCTGGCGTTACTGATTCTGTATAGTGAATTCCTTTGGTTAGTCGGAGTTTGGGGGCGACGAGTTTATCGGCAACCGCGATTACTCTGGCAGTATGGGCTGGAATTGACTCCCCGTATGGGCTTGGAGGTGCTTGGAGGTCTGGGGGTTGGCTTATTCAGTATCCTATTGCTGTTTGGCATTGAGGCGAGTTTGGGGTGGTTGGAGTGGCAGGCTCCGGTTATGCCCTTGGGGCGCGTGGTTCTGGAAGGATTATTAGTTGCGATCGCAGTTGGGTTTGCCGAAGAACTTTTCTTTCGAGGCTGGTTGTTAGACGAGCTGCAACGGGATTATGTCCCTAGTGTGACCCTTTGGGGCAGCGCGATCGTGTTTGCGGCGGTGCATTTGCGATTAATTACCCTCCCTGCCTTAATCCTATTGGGAGTGGCATTGGTATGGGCAAAACGTGCCTGTAGTGAGTTACGGATCGGGCGGCGGCGAGAGCGATTAGGCTTGCCGATCGGGCTTCATGCGGGCTTAGTCTGGGGCTATTACATGATTAATGTGGGGCAATTGGTGACATACACCAACCGAGTTCCCGCCTGGGTGACAGGATTAGAAAATAATCCACTGGCGGGATTGTTGGGGTTACTCTTGCTGAGTGGACTGGCGATCGGGATGTGGCAATTTACCTGCCGCCAGCGAGCGACTGTGAGATGGTAGTTCGACCGGATTATTCCACTCGTTGCAAGGCGCGATCGTGGGGAAACAAAATCTTTTGCCCCATGCCGGGTAGGCCGGGAAACTGGATCGCCAGCGTGGTTTTAGGACCACTGCCTAACACGCGAGTCACCTGCCCTACGCCAAACTCCTGATGCACCACCCGATCGCCGACATGCCAGGTTTGGGAGCTAGACCGTTTTACCGGAGCGGAACTGGATTTAGTAGCGCTAGCGATCGGCTTTTTACCTCTGGCAGCAAAAGATTTTGCCACATTCGATTCGATTAACTCTTTGGGCAATTCTTCCAAGAAAATTGAGGGATTAGCCTGTTCACGGTTGCCATACAACCGTCGTTCTCGGGCATAGGAAATAAATAGTCGTTCCTGGGCGCGGGTAATACCGACATAACAAAGGCGACGTTCTTCTTCTAATGCGGCGGGATCGTCCATCGATCGATAGTTAGGGAATAAGCCTCGTTCCAAGCCCACCAGGAAGACGACCGGAAACTCCAAGCCTTTTGAGGCGTGTAGTGTCATGAGGGAGACGCGAGTAGCTTCTTCTTCCAAGTTGTCTAAATCTGACGCGAGGGAGGCATTGGCTAGAAACGCGCTTAGACTGCTGTCTTCGCTACCCTCCTGGAATTGTAGTACGGCGTTATAGAGTTCTTGTACGTTCTGCAAGCGGTTTTCGGCTTCATCAGTGCCTTGAGTTTTTAAATCCTGTAGGTACCCCGACTCTTCCAAAACCCCCTGAACAATGTCATTAGCCGGTTGGCTATCCAGTTCTTGCCGAAATTTTTGTAGCATCTGGGAGAAATTCAACACCGATTTAGCCGCTCTGCCTGCCAACGTTTTAACTGAGGTTTCGTCTGTGAGAATTTCCCATAGGGGCACATTTAATTGTTGGGAGGCACTGACTAGAGCATCGATCGTGGTTTTACCAATGCCCCGACGGGGTGTGTTGATTACCCGTAAGAGGCTAAGGGTATCTGAGGGATTGGCGATCGCCCGTAGATAGCCCAATACATCCTTAATTTCTTTGCGATCGTAGAATCTCAGACCACCGACGACCTTATAGGGAATATTCCAGCGCACGAGGGAATCCTCAAAAGCGCGGGATTGGGCATTGGTGCGATAGAGAATGGCGAATCTGCCCCAGTGCAACTCCGGATTCTGGTGTTCCAAATTGCGAATCTGCTGCACGACAAATTCGGCTTCTGCCATTTCATCATCGGCGCGATGCAGATAAATCGGTTCTCCGGCTCCCCGTGTGGGTTTGAGAACTTTGTCAATCCGTTCGGTATTCTTTTCGATCAGTTGGTTGGCGACATCCAGAATGTTTTCGGTAGAGCGGTAGTTTTCCTCCAGTTTGACCATCGTGCGAGTGTCATCATCCGGCAACCCATCGCCAAAGTCATGCTGGAACTCCATCAAAATTGTGAAGTCCGCCGATCGAAATGAGTAGATTGATTGATCCGCATCACCCACCACGAAGATCGATCGATGGTTCCAGTCGGTATAACGGCGGGAGTCTTCGCTATTTGTCACCAGTAAGCGGATCAGGTCGTACTGGGTGCGGTTCGTATCCTGATATTCGTCCACCAGAATATGGCGGAATTTTTGGTGCCAGTAAGCCCGAACCTGTTCATTCTGCCGAAATAGTTTGACGGGCATCAGAATCAGGTCATCAAAATCCAGGGCATTATTTGCCACCAGGACATCCTGATACAGGCTGTAGACATTGGCGATCGTTCGTCCCCGAAAATCCCGTTGCTCCCGTTCTAAGTCCTGCGGCGACCAGCCTTTATTTTTGGCACTGCCGATCGCGTAGCGTACCGATCGGGGATCAAACCGCTTTTCATCCAGATTCAGCTTATTGATCACAATATCTTTTACTAAGGCTTGAGCATCGGAATCATCAAAAATTGAGAATGCCCGCGTCCAGCGCCGTCCTTTTTCGTCCTGATATTTTTCAATGTCAAACCGCAAGATGCGGCAGCAGAGAGCATGGAATGTGCCAATCCACAACTCTTTGGTAATGTTTTTGTAAACTTTGGATTTGAGCCGCGTTTGCTCATGGGGAGTTAAGGCATCCAGGGGTTTGCCAAAGTCTGCCTGAGCTTGGCGATCGGCAAATAGGCGCTCAATCCGCTCTTTCATTTCTCTGGCGGCTTTGTTGGTAAAGGTGACTGCCAGAATATTTTCGGGATCAACCTTATGGGTCAGTACCAGATTCGCGATCCGGTAGGTTAAAGCTCTGGTTTTCCCGGAACCTGCCCCAGCGACCACAAGCAATGGGCCGCAATGATGCTCAACTGCCTGTCGTTGAGAGGGATTGAGGTGGCTAATAAAGTCGGTAATCTGAGTCATGGCAGCTAGAGCAGTGCAGCGAATTGAGGCAAGACATAGCGTATTGTATCTTGCTGTTTCCGGTTACGGGGGATGGATTGAGAAAGGGATGACGGTCAATTTTTAGCGATCGATTAAATCTCGCTAAAATGAGATTCGATTCAGGTAAAGGATGTTAGCAATAGTGACGATAGGGCATATCCTGGCACTGCGGATTCAAGAATTTCTTCCCAATCCATCGGTGTTGAACTGGTATTTTTGGCAGGATTGGCTGGATACCCATCCGACGATCGGTTGGTTGATCCAGAATCCCCTATGGGCGATCGTCTGTCTTCTGTTGGCAATTTTCCTGCTGTGGAAACTGTTAGCAGCAGTGGCTCAATTAGCTGAAAAAATTCTGCTAGCGATTTTATTGTTTCCCTTGAAATTGGGACAGTGGCTGCTGGCAAAAATCACTCATTTCTTCAAAACCACGGTGATCGCGCGATTTCTACCGTCTAAGTCTCCGGAGCCAGAGCCGCCACCCACGGCTAACCCAACCGTGGCGATGCTCAAACCTACTGATCCGGTGCCAGCCCTGAAACCTGCCGTTGCCCAAGATCCGAACCAGCGCTTGACCGATATTGTTAGCCGCTTGGAAGCCCTGCGCCGAGAACAGGATGAATTATTGCAAGAAGTAAAAACGATGCTGCTCTCCGATCGCAGCTAACCTTTCTGCTCGCTACTAAGGCGAGCTTGCCTGCATAAGTGGTGATCCTAAACCTAATAAGTGAGTAGAGGTTCAGTGAATCTCAGCCTGAGCCAACCGCGACCAGGTTCCGCCCCCACGATCGCAGGAGCAGCCGAGATGAAGACGCAATGGCAACATACCCTGATCAAAATTACTCTCTGGTTAGCCACTGAAATTTTGCTCACTTGTGTCGGTTTGGATAACATGGCTGACTACGGCGAGTTTGTGTTTGGTCAAGAGTTCAGTACCACGGGATACCATCAAGCCGCGATTACCGCTTGCTTAAATTAGTGCGATCAATGGATCTTTTCCAACTTTCTCAAAATTTTGTGCCTCCTCGACAGGTATTCCACTGTTCCTCCATGACATAATGGGTTGCATTTGATTCGCGCTGCTCGGCTCATCACACAGTTCGATCGCACGGTTAGACGGAGTGGAAGGACAACGTGAAGGTTTTGGTAGTTGGTAATGGGGGGCGGGAACATGCCCTGGCTTGGAAACTGCTACAGTCGGGTAAAGTGCAGCAAGTCACCTGTGTTCCTGGAAATGGTGGTACGGCGTTAATGCCGCGCTGCCAAAATTTAGCCATGAATGCTCAAGACTTTGAGGGGATTGGACGCTTCGCTTTGGTGAATAACATTGCTCTGGTGGTAGTGGGCCCAGAAGCTCCTCTCGCCAATGGCATTACGGACTATTTGCGGCAGCAAGGACTAACAGTATTCGGACCTACTCGCTTAGGGGCACAGATTGAAGCCAGCAAGGCGTGGGCGAAAGACTTGATGCTGGAAGCGAAGATTCCGACTGCTCAGTCAGCCGTATTTACAGAGGCAGAGCCAGCCTTAGCCTATGTACGATCGCAGGGAGCGCCGATCGTCGTCAAAGCCGATGGTTTGGCATCAGGTAAAGGGGTGACAGTCGCCAGTACGCTAGAGGACGCAGAAGCGGCTATCAATGAAGCTTTTCAGGGAAAATTTGGCACCGCCGGTCAACGCCTGGTGATTGAAGAATGCTTGACCGGACAGGAAGCCTCGATCCTGGCACTGACCGATGGCATAACGATCCGACCGTTAATTGCCGCTCAGGATCATAAACGAATTGGAGAGGGGGATACAGGTGCGAATACTGGAGGAATGGGCACCTATGCCCCCGCCCCGATCGTCACTCCA
This sequence comes from Pantanalinema rosaneae CENA516, assembly GCF_050753385.1. Lineage (NCBI taxonomy): Bacteria > Bacillati > Cyanobacteriota > Cyanophyceae > Leptolyngbyales > Leptolyngbyaceae > Pantanalinema > Pantanalinema rosaneae. The sequence continues at coordinate 11,272 of NZ_JBLZFZ010000010.1, read as the reverse complement.
GCCTTGATGGAGCGAATTCAGCGAGAAATTTTGGAACCCGCGATCGCGGCACTCCGACAGCGCCAAATTGACTACCGAGGTATTCTCTATGCGGGCTTGATGATTACCCCTGAAGGTGATCCGAAAGTGATTGAATTTAACTGTCGCTTTGGCGATCCCGAGACTCAGGTAGTATTGCCGTTACTGGAAAGCCCCTTAGAGGATTTGTTGCTTGCCTGTGCCCAACAACGGTTAGCCGATCTGCCCCCGATCGCCTGGAAGTCAGACTCTGCGGTTTGTGTGGTGCTCGCTTCGGGGGGGTATCCGGAATCCTTTAAAAAGGGACTACCGATTACCGGGATTGATGCGGCTGAAGTGATGGGAGCCACCGTATTCCATGCTGGAACGCAACTGAAGCAAAAAACGCTGGTCACTGATGGGGGGCGAGTGCTAGGGGTAACGGCGGTTGGAGATAGCTTTGATGCCGCGATCGCTCAGGCGTATGAAGCCGTGAGTTGCATCGAATTTGAGGGCATGTACTACCGGCGGGATATCGGCTACCGCGTGAAAACCGTCGAGTCCTCCTCGAGTTAGCCTATAGTAGTTGTTAGTAACGAGGGTGTGATTGTCAGGTTTCAGTTTTTCGCCAGCTTATCGCCTGAATGACTGACAACACCTCACGGTCTCACTCACCACTCAATTTTTGCAAAACCGCCTTGTTTGCTCTGCTGAAGAAGATTCAAGAGATTATTGCCAGTTGGTGGTCGGAGTTTACGCTTCAGACCCGATTGATGGCAGGTGCAACCTTAGTTGTGTCGCTGGTCATGAGTGGGCTGACGTTTTGGGCAGTCAATACGATTCAACAGGATGCTCGCATCAACGATACGCGGTTTGGCAGTGACTTAGGACTGCTGCTGGCAGCTAATGTTGCTCCGCTGGTGGCTGAAGATAACCGGACGGAGTTAGCCAAGTTTTCCCATCGCTTCTATAGCAGTACCTCTAGTATTCGCTACATGCTATATGCCGATGAGGATGGGGAAATCTTCTTCGGGATTCCGTTTTCCGAATCAGAAGTGCAGAATTCACTGACGATTCGACGACGGATTCAGCTTCCCGATAACTATGCGGAACATATTGATACCCCGATGGTGCGGCAGCATTTGACACCGGATGGCGAGGTGACGGATGTTTTTGTCCCCTTAATTTATGAAGGACAGTATCGGGGCGTATTAGCGATCGGGACAAACCCCAATCCTACAGTCGTCACGTCTTCTCATTTAACGCGGGATGTGACGATCGCGGTCTTCGTCTCGATCTGGGCAATGGTGATTTTGGGAGCGGTCTTTAATGCCTTAACCATCACTAAACCGATTAAGGAATTACTGGTTGGGGTTAAGAATATTAGTTCTGGCAACTTTAAACAACGGGTTGATCTGCCCCTAGGTGGGGAATTAGGAGAATTAATTGCCAGTTTCAATGAGATGGCAGAGCGGCTGGAACGCTACGAAGAACAAAATATTGAAGAACTAACGGCAGAAAAAGCCAAGCTAGAAACCCTGGTATCCACGATCGCGGATGGGGCAATTCTGTTAGATACCAACCTGCAAGTGGTACTAACCAATCCCAATGCCTGTCGATTATTGGGATGGGAAGGTCAGCCGATCGAGGACATGAATGTGCTGCATCTGCTTCCTGCCCCAGTACAGGCGGAAATCACTCGCCCACTCTACAAAATTGCCAAAGGAGAATTGCGAGAAGGGGCAGAGTTTCGCATTGCTTTAAGAGATCCGGTGGAACGGACGGTGCGGATTTTGTTAACGACGGTGCTGGATCTGTATCGCGAGAATGTCAAAGGCATTGCGATGACGGTGCAGGACATTACTCGGGAAGCGGAACTGAATGAAGCGAAAAGTCAGTTCATTAGTAATGTGTCCCATGAACTGAGAACGCCCTTGTTTAATATCAAATCCTTTATTGAGACGCTGTATGAGTATGGCGAGGATTTGAGTGAAGAAGAACGGCGAGAATTTTTAGAGACAGCCAACCGGGAAACCGATCGCTTAACTCGATTGGTGAATGATGTGTTGGATCTGTCGCGGTTGGAGTCCTGTAAGCTCTATCACTTTGAAGCCGTGGATCTGGTGCAACCGATCGAGCAAACTCTGCGAACTTACCAACTGAATGCCCGAGATAAGGGGATTGAATTGGTGCAGGAAATTGCTCCCAACCTGCCGCCTGTATTGGGTAACTATGATTTACTCCTGCAAGTATTTACCAACTTGGTTGGTAACTCCCTCAAGTTTACGGAGTCGGGTGGGACGGTGATGATTCGTGCCTACCTTCCCCTAACCCAGCCTGAGTCTGCTAGTGATGATCATTCTGAGTTAACAGAGGATACTGCCAGTAAACCGAAACAAGTGCGGGTGGAAGTCGTCGATACGGGAATTGGGATTGCTCCCGAAGATCAGGAAGCCATCTTCGATCGCTTCTTCCGGGTGGAAAACCGCGTTCATACCTTAGAAGGAACGGGTTTGGGATTATCGATCGTTCGCAATATTATTGAAAAGCATCGCAGTAAGGTGCACCTTCAGAGTGAAGTGGGGGTGGGCACAACCTTCTGGTTCGATTTATCGGTATTTCAAGAGGTTGCGTCGTCTTTAGAAGACGAACTATTAGAAGACGCACCGGCTGTAGATGCTGTGTTACCAGAGACGGCTCCGGTTACGTCGTAGTCAACGTTCTAATTACCGCATAATGGTCACAACCAAACTGAGGATAATCAGTCCAATCAAGGCAAGCCACACCAGATTTCGTTTCAACCAGGTTCTAATCTGGAACTCTGTGGTGTAGCCAGGAGTGGCGTTAGGGCTGGATTGAGTGCGATCGCAGTAGAGCGAACAATCTCTGGCATCCGGTCGTTTTGGCAGTGTGCAAGTATCATCCTCGTCATAGGCACAGGTCGCACATAACGGCTGATCACCTGTAGCGTAGTGCAAGGGAATTCCCACATGGCCATGTGCTTTCAGGGGCATCCGGCAATAGGGACATGTAACTGCCTGGTGCTTAACCGCTTGATGACATCTGGGGCATTCTGGCATGAGTGTGACCGCATGGAATGAATGTTCTTTCTATTACAAGCGATCGACGCTAGCGACAACAAGACTGAAAAACAAAAAAAAGACAGACAAGGCACCTAGCGCTACACCCACCTGGTGTACTTTTGGCATGAGGATCTCCGGAGCGGATGGTTGCCTGTCTGTCTTTGCACTTCATTCACCTGTGATTAGAAAGATATCAGGGCAACGTGTCAATTTCATGTTTCACAGATGAACTTAAAATGACAAATAGAACTTTGCTTGATTAGAGTCTGATCGGGAGCAAGTTAACGGTAGATTGCGTCTACGCTACTTAGCCTAAATATTCATCTACCCGTGATGAAAATGCGATTGAAATGTCACATCTGCCTCCTAAATTAATCATTAGGATTCGCTGGGACACGATCGCACAAGTAATCCAGATGAGAATTGTCAGGATATTCCAGACCGACATTGTTCCAGACTATTCAGAGGACTTAGCGGCATAACGATGAACACTTCACTCGACAAACATAGTAATCGCAAATTCTCCTTGAAGAAGTCAGCATTGTACCTGATGCTACCGATGATGGGAGCGGGTGCAGCGATGATGGGTGGTCATGTCCTATCGAACGGTAGTGTGGGGGCACCTTCGATCGCCCTAAGTACCAGTCCTGCGAATGCTCAAACTATTCAGTCGCCCTCCGAGCTGGCTCAAGTTCCCAGTAGAAGCGGGGCAATTTACTCCGCTGGTGATTCTAACTTTGTGGTGAATGCGGTCGATCGGACGGGACCGGCTGTAGTACGGATTGACTCTTCCCGAACCGTGAGAAATCGCGTTCCCGCTGTGTTTAATGATCCATTCTTCCGGCAATTTTTTGGTCAGGATATTCCGAACCAACCTTCGACCCGAGTGGAGCGAGGTACGGGGTCTGGGTTCATTATTAAATCAGATGGGCTGATTCTGACGAATGCTCATGTGGTGTCGGGTGCCGATACTGTGATGGTGGCGCTGAAGGATGGGCGGGAGTTGCGTGGTCGGGTATTAGGAGCCGATTCCCTGACTGACGTGGCGGTGATTAAAGTAGATGCGGCAAACTTACCAACTGTGGCGATGGGCGATTCGGAAACCCTGCGACCCGGTGAGTGGGCGATCGCGATCGGCAATCCCCTGGGACTGGATAACACAGTAACGGTGGGAATTATCAGCGCTACAGGTCGTCGGAGTTCGCAAGTGCGAGTCCCCGATAAGCGGGTCAGTTTTATCCAAACGGATGCGGCGATCAATCCGGGTAATTCTGGAGGGCCGCTACTGAACCAACGCGGGGAAGTGATTGGCATGAACACGGCCATCATTGGTGGTGCTCAAGGTTTAGGCTTTGCGATCCCTATTAACACAGCCCAACGGATTGCTGAACAACTGGTGGCGACCGGTAAAGTGGATCATCCCTATCTGGGGATTAATATGGTTAGCCTCTCTCCAGAGTTGAAACAGCAGATTAATGCCGATCCGAGCAGTAATATGCGGGTGCAGGAAGACCGGGGGGTGTTGATTGCCCGAGTCATGCCAAATTCTCCCGCCGCTAGAGCAGGGTTGCGGATGGGGGATGTGATTAAGCGGATTAACGGTCAAGACATGACGAGCGCGGATCAAGTGCAGCAAGCAGTTGAACGCAGTTCGGTCGGTGGCACTCTTCAACTGGAAGTCAGCCGCAATGGTCAAGCTGTGAATTTGGCAGTTCAACCTGGAGCCTTCCCAACGCAAACGGCGCAAAGTGAGTAACCAGACCGATTAACTCCTGATATGAATGATTGGTAGGGACAGGAACTTCTGCCCTACCTTTTTGTTGAAAGGCTTCCGTATACTAAGCATGGCTCGGATCATGATTTGAATGGCTGACACTCATTCCTATGGCAAAACAGTTACAGGTAGTTGAACTAGGCAACCCCATTTTGCGACAGGTGGCACAACCCGTTGAAAATATTCACCACGATCGCATTCAGAAATTAAGTCGCGATCTGCTTTTAACGGTTAAGAAAACCAATGGGGTAGGGATTGCTGCTCCCCAAGTGGCTCATGCCGATCGCCTGTTTGTGGTTGCTTCTCGACCCAATTTACGCTATCCCCATGCTCCGGTGATGGAACCGACGGTGATGATTAACCCTCGAATTCTGTCGCATTCCCCGGACGTAGTGAAAGCGTGGGAAGGCTGTTTAAGTGTGCCAGGAATTCGGGGATTAGTGCCCCGCTATCAAGCGATCAGGGTGGAGTATACCGGGTTGGATGGTCGGTTATACCAACAGGAGTTTACCGATTTCATTGCCCGAATTTTTCAGCATGAATTGGATCATTTAGATGGACGGGTATTTCTCGATCGGGTAGAAAGTACCCACGACTTAATGACTGAACAGGAATACATGCGACGAGTCATTTAGTCGCTTCATGATCTACCGGAAAAATAAATAGCGGAACCCAATGGCTAGCAGAAAAACGCCATACAACCTTTTCATGAGTTCGCTACTGACGAAAGTTTGGTTGGCAAATAATGCGCCTAACAAATTTCCCACTAATAGCCCGATCGCAATATAAACTGCATCTCGGATACTAAGATTGCCATTGCGGTGATATACCATTGCTCCGAGAATCCCGATCGGCAAAATTTGGGCGGCGATCGACGTGCCCGTAGCAAACTTTTGATCCATGCCCATCAATAACACCATTGCCGGAACCATAATGGCACCCCCACCGATGCCAAACATGCCACCTGCCACACCGGCGGCGAATCCGATCAACAGCAGTTGGATGACCACACTAGACATAACTCAAGCCCCATCCCTATATCTGAAAGTGTTAACGCTAGTGCATTCCAGCTAAAAAGTAAATAGGTTGCTACTGGCGAACCGAATAGCAACCTCAAGGTAAACTGTCTTCGCTAAACCGTGTTACATTCGCTCTAACACCGGGATTCCTAACAGCGATAACCCCAGTTTCAACGTTCGAGCGGTTAAATCGCATAGAACCAACCGGGACGTTCGGAGGGGTTCATCGGCTTGCAGAACAGGGCAACGATCGTAGAATTGATTGAATTTTTGGCTTAATTCAAACAAGTATTGGCACAGACGGTTTGGTAATAAATCCGCTTCTACTGCATTGAGAATTTGATTTAATTGCAGCAAATGTTTTGCCAAAGCCAGTTCGGTTTCTTCCTGTAAAGAAATCGGTAGGGTTTCTAGCGTGACTGGTGCTAACGTGTGATCCTCTACAGGAGTAATTGCTGGCAAATCAGTTGATTTTGGTAGGAGTGCCACAACCGGACGATCGGCATTTAGATCGGCGGTTTCTGCCAGTTGATCGATCGTGCCATGCCAAAACGCCTGGAATTCTGTAATTAACTCGTCACGATCGCGGGCAAACAATAATCGCTTTGTAGCAAATTGCACCGTTGCCCAGATCCCGATCAATTCAAATAACGGTTGGGCAAAGGGGACGGTATTAATGCCATGAAACAACCCCAGTAGGGCTTGGACAAAGACAATTAAACCGTAGATTCCTAACCCCGTGAGCAAAATGGGTTTCCAATTTGCCAGCAGGTTGGTCAGCCACGGTTGCCAATTCGAGCCAAACTGGGAGGTTGCCATGCCCGCCGGGGGCAGTTCGATCAGGGAATGCTCGATCGCATGAGGCGGTTCTGATGTTGCACTCGCTGCCTCAATGACGGGTACTGTGTCCCCAGTCAGATTATTAAAATCAATCCCACCTTTGCGACTAATGCCCTGAATCCGCACATAGGCATAGAGCATATAAGGGGCTGTATTACCCTGTAGTGCCAGCATTTTGTCATAGCTGAACACATAATCACTGGTGCGATTCTGGCTCAAATCCGCGTATTTCACAGCACCCACGCCAACGGTTTGGGCAACGTGATCAACAAACTCTGATGTTTCCTGCCGCGCTTCTTCCTTTAAGCGAATTTCTAGATCAAAACGGGCACGGGCGATCGCTTCATCCAATAGATCTCGCAGCCGTACTGTTTCCCCAGACCGAGTTTTCAGTTTCTTCCCATCTTCGCCTTTGACCAACCCAAAGGGCACATGAATGACTTCAACGGTGTCAGGCAACCAGCCAGCGCGACGGGCAACCTGAAATACCTGAGCAAAATGATTCGCCTGTCCGGCATCAGTGATGTAAACCAACCGCTCGGCTCCATCCTGATTAATCCGGTAGCGAATGGCGGCAAGGTCGGTGGTGGCATAGTTGTATCCCCCATCGGATTTTTGAATAATCAGGGGTAGTGGCTTGCCATCTTTATTCGTAAAGCCATCTAGAAAGACACACTTGGCACCGTCATCCTCAACCAGCAGTCCAGCCCGTTCCAAATCTTCTACTACTCCGGGTAAGAGAGGATTGTAGAATGATTCACCCCGTTCATTCAGGTGGATGTCTAGCCGATCGTAGATGATCTGGAACTCCCGGCGAGATTGCTCACAGAGCAGTTCCCAGGCGCGGCGGCTTTCCTGATCACCGGACTGTAATTTGACGACCTCTTGGCGGGAAATCTCTTTAAACGCTTCATCCTCATCAAAGCGTTGTTTGGCTTGCTTATAAAATGCAACCAAGTCTCCCAGGTCTACAGCATCAGCTGTTGTTAACGCTTCGGGAGCGACTTCCCGCAGATAGGTGATCAGCATCCCAAATTGAGTGCCCCAATCCCCCACATGGTTGAGCCGCAAGACATCATGCCCCTGAAACTCGAGAATTCGGGCAATGCTATCTCCAATAATGGTCGATCGCAGATGCCCCACATGCATTTCTTTGGCAATGTTGGGACTGGAAAAATCAACCACAATCCGTTTGGGGGCTTTGACAGCATCCACTCCGAGCCGAAAGTCAGTCTGCATTTTCCGCAGTTCTGCTTCCAGGTAAGTCGATTTCCAGGTCAGATTGATAAACCCCGGCCCGGCGATCGTCGGTGGCTCACAAAAATCACTGACATCGAGATGCTGCACCAGTTGTTCTGCGATCGCTCTTGGTGGTTGACCCAGAGGCTTGGCTAACGACAGCGCCACATTCGATTGGTAATCGCCAAACTTGGGATTACTCGCTGGTACTAACATCGGGTCAGTTCCCGCATAGCCCGCACCAAAGGCACTGATTAATGCCTGCTCAAAGCGGGTTTTTAATTGGGCGATCGTCGAATTCATAGCAACCACTTAGCAAGTGCATCTATCTAATTTAACAAGCTAGTTGCTCATCTCCGTTCACTTGGTTAACCGAATGTCAACTTTGCTCGGGCAATCATGCCATAGCGCTTACCTTGTATCAATTGGTGAAATTTTACTTTACAGGCGAAATTCCCTGGCTAGAATGACCACAAAATAGGCGACTCATCGAGTGCATTTAAGCGATGACCGGGGAATAATTTGAGATAGACGGAGCGAACTGCACACGATTGAGGATGCAGTGGTCATAACGTAAATTTTTCTGTCATACGAAATTCATCGGGGATGTAAATTATGCCAAAGCTGATTATTGAAGTCGATACATTTCTCAAAAAGCGAGTCTTAGGCTCCTCCGATCTGGCTGACTCTGAAAAGGTGTTTGTGCGTAAAGGCACTACATTTGATGTCGTGGAATATGCCCCCGATCGTAGCCAGCATTTATTTTTGAAACTTGCTGAGCCTGTCGCAGCCAGAGATGGCAAAACTCAACTGCAAGTGGTGTATGGCTATGATCCACATCTTAAGGTTGAGGGAGAAATCATTAATCAGTTGATCAAGCTGAATGTCCCTTACTTCTCTCAGCTCAATAATGATCCATCGATCTTTGGACCGGGTTGGCGGCAGTGCAATACAACGAGCCATGCCATGCTAGTTGACTTTCTGCTTAAAGGGGAATTAACTCAAAAAGCCAAACAGCAGGGCTATCCAGAACCAGAATCTGTCTATATGCGGCTTGTTGGTAAGTATGGCGATACCACTGATATGAGTGCGCAGACCCGCGCCTTACGAGACTTGGGCATAGAATCCTATTTCAGCTATACCCTATCGTCTAAGGATCTGTTGCTGTCGCTGAAAGCCGGTATACCCGTTGTAGTAGGCTTTGCCTATAAGATCTCAGGTCATATTTGCCTGATTGTGGGGCATGATCCCATTCAAAAAGTCTGGCTGGTTCATGATCCCTATGGCACCCGCTTGGGAGCGAGCGATTCCTATGATATTGGGATTGGTGGGGCTTACGATCCTTACACCTATGACACGATGCAAAGAGTGTTTTGGGATATGGGTGGAGAAGCGGGCTGGGGTAGAATCATCACCAGCGTCAAAGGTACTCCCACTGGTCTACCAACCGGACTTTGAGATTGAACTTTGGGGTTGAACGCGATCACGCTAGTTCACTTGATTTTCATACTCAGATCTAACCAGGTCGATCGCGTAATGGGGGCACTACTAGAAATATAGTCAACCCCAGTTTCTGCCACCGATCGAATCGTATCCAGGGTAATGTTGCCGGATGCTTCAATCTTAATGCGATCGTTGGTCTGTCGAATTAAGTGAACAGCCTGTCGCATTTGGTCTACAGGCATGTTGTCCAGCATAATGATATCGGCTCCCGCCTCCAAGGCTTCTTGCACCTGCTCTAAGGACTCTGTTTCGACCTCAATTGTTAGGGGATAGGGAATCTGGTGGCGCACCTGGGCGATCGCAGGTCGAATGCCGCCTGCTGCCACAATATGGTTGTCTTTCAGCATTACCGCATCATCCAACCCCATCCGATGATTAATTGCCCCACCAATTTGAGTGGCATACTTTTCCAGTATTCTCAGCCCTGGTGTTGTTTTGCGGGTATCGACTAATTTCGTTGGCAAGTCGGCAATTTGATCCACATACTGCCGTGTCATAGTGGCAATACCGCTTAACCGCATCACCAGGTTTAAGGCTGTACGTTCGCCCGTCAGCAATGTTCCTAAAGCGCCTTTAATTTCAGCGATTACTATCCCAGACTGACAGAGTTCTCCCTCAGCGACACGAAATATAAAGGTCGTTTCTGGGTCGAGGATTTGAAACACTCTAGCGGCGATCGGCAACCCTGCCACCCGTCCGGTTTCTTTTGCAATCCACGTTGCCTGTCCCCCAGGATGACTGGAAAGATTCAGACTTTGAGTAGTGCGATCGCCCCGCCCAATATCCTCTAACAACCAACTCTTTAACAATTCATCTAAAACTAGCAGTGGTGGCAGTCCCGTAGTTGAGTAATTCATGTCCAATATCATGCTTGATTGCCTACAGCTATAGCTTGTCTATAGCCGAGAATGTAGTTCTATTAGCGTTAACGCAACTATCATGCTCCCATAGTGAATTGACATTTCTATGGTTCAACTCCTAACGGCCACACTCAACTCTCCCCTAGGCAAAATTTTGCTGGTTTCGCATGAGACCCACCTCTGTGCCTTAGATTTTGCCGATTACGAAACCCGAATGCTTACACTTCTGCAAAAACGGTACGGTTCATTCAGGTTATCGGCAACCACCTATTTGCAGGACATTAGCGATCGTATTACAGCCTATCTAGCAGGTGATTATCATGCCTTGGATGCAGTCCCTGTCAGTACAGGTGGCACTCCTTTCCAGCAGCGAGTTTGGGCAACCCTGCGCACCATCCCACCCGGAACTGTCATCTCCTATCGCGATTTAGCAGAGCGAATTGGTCAGCCCAATGCTTGCCGTGCTGTGGGGATGGCAAACTCTCAAAACCCGATTGCCATTGTCCTACCCTGCCATCGAGTCATTAGTTCAAACAATCAACTGACAGGATATGCAGGCGGACTCCCTCGTAAATACTGGCTTCTGCAACATGAAGGGCTAGATGTGTCGCTATTCCAGTAGCAAAGCGGTCTTCAGACCAGGCTGGCAGTGCAAGTTCTGAGGACTCTATCCTTCCAGTGAGAAAGCTTACTCGTGAAAAGGCTTTCAAACACCGTATCAAGGAAAACTTGCAGCGATCGTAACACTGAACTTTTCCAGCTTTCTCAAAATTCCCAAAAACCTAGTTGACAGGCAATTTTGGATTGCGCTATCTTAGTAAAGCGGTCGAAGGGGCGAAGCGAAAGCGACGTGTTCCCAAGGTCGTTAAGAACCTAGGAAATCGAATAGTTTGAAAGCCATCATAGCACAAAAGCCACGTCAAAGAAACGAGAAGTGGTTAAGTGGTTTAGATGTGA